>JAFWAM010000214.1 GCA_017507595.1 Clostridia bacterium | reverse complement strand
CGGGGAAAAGGGCTGGCTGTTTTTTTTGGTGGCGGCAATATTTTTTTCAACAAAAAAATACCGCCAAGAGAGCCGGCAGATTTTTTTAAGCCTTGTTTTGGCCGGCATACTTTCCAACCTCATTTTAAAGGTCCTTATCGCAAGAGAAAGGCCCTTTACTAACCTTTCATCCCAGTACTATTCAGTATGGCGGTGCGGTGGCTTTCCCTTTGAGGACGGGTTTTCATGTCCGTCAGGCCATACCGCGGCGGCAACGGCTTTTTTTGTTTCCCTTTTGCTAAGCTTTAAAAAACCGTCCTGTATTGCTTTAGCCGTCATACCGGTTTTTATGGGTATATCAAGGATCTACCTTGTGGCTCACTATCCGTCCGACGTTGTTTTAAGCTTTTTTGTGGGCACGGTCTCCGCCATATCAATACATGTATATATGCTTATATCCGCACGCAAAAAAGCACAAAAAATGGGCCTATAGGTCGGTTATCGCCTATAAGCCCTTAATTTTTAGCTGCAGATTTTATCAACGAAGCCTATTATGTCGCAGGTGGCCTCCTCCCGCGAGGTATCGTTTAAATATTCGTGATAGACGCCGGCGTAATGCTTTAAGGTGACGTCCTTTACCCCCCTTGCCTTATACATATCGTAAAGCTTTGTGGTAAGCTTTGAAAAGCCGCCAACCGGGTCGCGGTCGCCACTGATTATTAAGATTGGCAAATTTTCATTAAGCTTTTTCAGGTTTTTATCACGGTACACGGCCCTGAGCCCCTTGAAAAAGTATCTGTAAAAGTTGTATGAGCAGATAAATCCGCAATAGGGATCCTGAAGGTAGCGGTCGACTTCTTCCGGGATGGTAGAGATAAAATTACCGCCCTTAAGCTGCTTGTTGTAGTTATCAAAGGTGATCTTTTTAAGCAAAACGGCCTTTTTGGACTTACCCTTAAAGGTACAGCCAAGGAAGGCAACAAGCCCCCCTGCATAGGGTAAGACCCCGCCCATGTTGGCGCTTCCGCCCAAAATAACGCCGTCAATATACTCGTTATATTCCTGAATAAACCTTTGGGCCAAAAAGGAGCCGTAGCTGTGGGAAAGCAAAACTCTTTTTGCACCGGGGTACTTTTCGCCGTAAGTTTTTAATAAAAGAGCCATATCCTTTAAGGTATCGTCGTACATATTGCCGTCCGAATACCCTAAGGTGTCCTTGTCGGTAAGCCCGTGGCCCCTGTGGTCGTCACATATCACAAGATACCCTGCCTCATTAAGCTTTTGGGCAATGTACTCATAGCGGAGAGAATGCTCACACATGCCGTGGGAAATAAGAACTATACCCTTGGGACTTTCAACATGCCACTCCACGTAGGATATAAGTTTTCCGTCGTACGCTGTAATTTCTTTTCTTATCATAACATGCACCTTTCAACGGCCTTAAGCCAATTATTATATTCTTTGTCATGGGGGGCATACCGCGGCGGATAGGTCTTACCGTCCTTAATGCAATGATCGTCCTTAAGGTTAAGTCCGCGGATGCAAAGTTTGATGGCACCGAGAACGGTTGACTCCGTACTCTCGGGGACGTGAACGTTAACGCCCAGCTCGTCAGCCTGGAAGCTCATTAAAAATCCGTTGGCCGCTGCACCGCCGTCTGCCCGTATGTATTCAAGCTTGACGCCGCTTTCCTTTTCCATTATGCCGAAAAGCTGTCGGCAGGAAAAAGCCATTGCCTCCAGCGAGGCCCTTACGATATGGGCGCGGGACGTATTCCTTGTGATGCCCGAAATAAGCCCCGTTGCGTCAGGATTCCAATACGGCGCACCAAGGCCCGTAAACGCCGGGACGAAGCAGACCCCCTCCGTGCTTTTTACGGATTTTGCTAAAAGTTCACTTTCCTTGGCCTCAGTAATAATACCCATTTTATCCCTTAACCACTGAATGGCCGTGCCGGCATTAAAAACAGAACCTTCTAAAGCGTAACAAACCTTGCCCCCCGCCTTGTAGGCAACGGTTGCAAGTATGCCGCTTTCTGACCGAGGAAGGGTTTCACCCGTGTTAAAGAGAAGGAACATCCCCGTGCCGTAAGTAATCTTTGCCGATCCGCGTGTAAAGCATTCCTGCCCGTAAAGGGCCGATTGCTGATCGCCTATTACGCCGCAAATGGGGTAATCCTTGCCCTCGTAAGTATAGTAGCCTGCGATTTCGTCATTTGCGATAACCTTGGGAAGAATTTCCCTTGGGATATCAAAAAGCCTTAAAAGATCGTCGTCATAGTCAAGGGTCTTTATGTTGAAAAGCATGGTCCTTGAGGCGTTGGTGACGTCTGTGACAAAGCTTTTGCCACCGGTCAGCCTGTAAATAACATAACTTTCAACCGTGCCGACCATAAGATCGCCGCGACTAAGGGCCCTTTTAACCCCTTTTACGTTGTCAATAAGCCAGCGTATTTTGCTTGCCGAAAAGTAAGCGTCAACCACAAGGCCTGTGCGCTCCTTTATAAGGGCTTTTTGATCTGCACTCAAGCCCTCGCAATAGTCCTTTGTGCGGCGACATTGCCAGATAATCGCGTTATAGAGGGGTTTTTGTGTTTTTTTATCCCACGCGATAACCGTCTCGCGCATGTTGGTTATACCAATGCCCGCGGCTGTAAAGTCTGTCTTTTCGATGGCGTCTTCAAGACACAAAAGGGTGGACATGTAAATTTCGTCGGCGTCCTCCTCCACCCAGCCGGGGTGAGGATAATACTGATCGACTGCTTTTTGCCTTGCAACAAAAAACTCGCCACTTTCCGTATCGTAAACTGCCGAACGGATTGAAGTTGTACCTGCGTCAATACCAATAATCTTACTCATATTTATATAATACACTATCTTTATTGGTTTTTCAACGGTTTTTTGAAAATATTTTATATTTTTTTTATCGCCCCGCATACTATACAGTATGAGCACTCTTATTTTAACCGGGGGCGGCACGGCCGGTCATTGTTTGCCCCACCTGTCAATTTTACCCTATATTAAGGACTCCTTTGACAAAATTTATTACGTCGGATCGGAGGACGGCATGGAAAGAAAGCTTATGGCTGATAAATTTGAATACCTGCCCATATGTACCGCCAAGCTTAAAAGAGAGCTTTCCCTTGACAACCTGATGATCCTGCCGAGGCTTTTCAGAGGCGTGATGGACGCCGAAAAAATACTTAAAAAAACAAAGCCCGACCTTGTATTTTCAAAGGGAGGATACGTGGGGGTGCCGCTTATTTTGGCGGCGGCGCGGCGAAAAATCCCCGTTATCTCCCACGAGTCAGATTTGAGCCTTGGCCTTGCCAACAGGCTTACGGCGAAAAAATGCCAATACGTGCTTACCTCCTTTAAAAAGACGGCGGACTCCCTCCCCAACGGCGTATATACGGGGCCGCCTTTAAGAGAGATGACCGCAAAAAAAGAAAGATCACTTTCTCACTTTGGCTTAAGCGGAAAAAAGCCAATACTCCTCGTCCTTGGCGGAAGCAGCGGCAGCTTATCTATAAACAGGGCGATAATCGGCCTATTGCCCCATTTGTTGCCCAAATATGATATAGTGCATATATGTGGAAGTAAGCATACGACGGGGTTAAAAAAGGACGGGTATAGAGAAGTCCCCTTTATTGAAGACATGTCCCTTGCCTACGGTGCCGCCGACCTTGTGATAAGCCGCGCGGGGTCAAATACCGTGTTCGAGCTTTTGTCGCTGAAAAAGCCCACCCTTTTTATACCCCTATCCAAAAAGGCGTCACGGGGTGACCAGATCTTAAACGCCAATTATTTTGCCGCCCTTGGCCTTTGCAAGGTTATGTACGAGGACGGCCTTGAGCTTGATCTTTTGAAAAAAATAGACCTGCTTTTTAAGGATAAGGATTATCTGATTAACAAGATGAACGCCCGTCCCATTTTAAACGGCAATAAAAAAATAGGAGAAATCCTTAATAAATTTTCATAAAACTTGACGGCGGACGGTCTTTATGCTATAGTCTTATAAATCCCCTTTCAGGAGTCAGCCATGAAATATCAGATTTTGGTCGAAATGCTTTTTTTGCTCCTTTCAAGAAAGCGCGTCACGATAAAGGACATGATGGAAAGGTTTGACCTGCCCCGTCGCACGGTCTTTAGGTATATCGACACCCTTTGCCTTGCCAATATCCCCATAACGGTAAACTACGGCAGAAAGGGCGGCTTTTTTATCCCGCCACAATTCAAGCTTGACGCAAGCCTTTTTCTTAAGGAGGACTTTTTAAAGCTTGAGGAGGTTTTTGACGAGTTTTTAAAAAACCACCCCTCCGATAAGGCCGCGGCGGCGCTTTTTCAAAGGCTTCTTGCCCTAAAGGACCGCCCCGACGGGGAAAGTAAAGGCTGACCTGCCCCGACTGCCACGTGATTTGAGCGGAGGACCATAATAATATATATAATGTTTATCAATGAATAAAAAAAAGCCGCTGCGTTTTGCAGCGGCTTTTAATAATATTAAGCTTTGCTTAATTACTGAGCTGAGGTTTCTTCCGTGATGAGATCCTTATAAGCTTTCTTGTTGTAAGAAACCGCGTAAGTTTCACTTTCTTCGTCAACGAAAGGTGTGATCTTGGTTTCAACAAGCTTGGTGATCTTGGTGCTTACGATTGCGTTCTTCTTAACGTTTTTGTAGTTGTAAGCAAGGGTATCTTTAACCTCTAAATCGTTGAGGAAGTTGGTCTTGCCGTTTACGATGTCGTAAGGTTCTTCAACGACCTTGGTGCAAAGAATGATGTGATAACCAAAATCTGTTGCAACGACGGTGTAAGCGCCAACGCCCTTAGCAACTACCTCCTTGGAAGCAGCGGCGAATTCTTCAACGTAAGTGGTTGCAGATGTGTACGGAGAGTAGAGGTAACCGTATTCGGTGGTTAAGCAGCCGGGGTCTGTGCTGAACGCAAAGAGTAAATCCCTGAACATCTGGTAAGTATCGTCGCTGTAGTTTGCAACGGACTTAACGGTTGCTGCGTTGTTTTCTTCATAGATAGCAAGATCGCCTAAAACGCCCTTAACGTAAGTGTTGTAGAAGGATGTGAAGGGGATTTCGTCTGCCTGAACGGTTTCAAAGTTCCAATAGGTCTTGGTAACGCCGTTGGCGTCTTCCTTTTCGTAGCTGTCGCCCTTAGCGGTAACCGTACCGATAAAGTTGTCAAGAGCTGCATAGGATGACGTGCGATACTTGGATGCGAAGGTGTAATTACCGCCTTCGTAGGTGCCGTAGTTGGACTGTACCCAGGTCATACGCTGGTCAGATGCCTTTAAGGACTTGAGAAGGTTTGCCCTGTAAGCCTTAACGTCTGCGTCGGTAACGCCCTTCTTTGCGGAGTAATCTGATAAGAGTGCGGATTCTGCTTCGTTAAAGCCGATCAAAAGGTTGGATACGTAGCCGTAGCCGCCAAATGGGCTGTAGAGAACGAACGACGTATCGGATGCGCCTTCAAGGGCCTTTTCGTAAGCGGCGTTGTCATCTCTGTATAAAGCTTCCTGGTTTTTATACTCAACAAGGTACTGCTCCCAAAGGGCGTCATTGTTAAGCTCGGCTGCTTCGATGCCGGCCACTAAGGAATCTTCATATTCGCTGATGATGGCGGATTCCAATCTGGAGATCAATAAAGATTCAAAGTAAACGGTATTGAAAAGCTTGTCGGGGTCTTGTGCCGTGAAGTAGTTTGCTTTGTCGTTAGCATTGTTTAAGCCGTTTTCTTCAAGGAAATCAAGCATTTCGTTGGCGGCTTTAAGTCTTGCCTTGTCAGAGCTTGCGTCAGCCTTGAAGTTGGCGTAAACAAACTCGTTAAGGTCGTAAACGTTGGTGATAAGGTCGATTTCAGCGTCTTTTTCGTTGTTTAATAAAGCCTTTGCAACGTCAAGCTCGTCCTGATCGGGAGCGTGTGTCTTAAGCTCCTCTTCGTCCATGTCCTCGTCTTCCTCAACCGTGGGGGTCGTTCTTACGGTATAGGTTTCGTCTTCTTCAGCGTCAGCCTCGCCGTCTTCTTCCACGAAGGAATCGATCATGTCGTTCATGGTGGCGCGTACGTAATAAACTGCGGCGTTATAGGAATAGTCTGAGCCGGAAACAGCCTTTAAAAGGTTCTTTAAGCTTACGACGTAATCGTTTTCAAGACCCTTGTTGGCGGCGTTTACGGTGTACTTTAAGCCGTCGGTCATGTTTACTGATGCAGCAAGCTCCTGACGGGCGTACTGTACGATAACCTTGTTGGATACGAGATTTTCAAGAACCATTTCGTAAGCCTGGCTTAACGTGTAATAACCCTGCTGTACGTACTGGTAGCCGTATGAAAGGTAGCCGGAGATAATCTCTCTTTTGTAGATTTCTTCATCGTTGAACTTTTCGCTGTCAATATTGACGGTTGCAACGACTTGATTCATATCTCTGTCGGTGTTTGTGGTAATCCAGTCACATGCAACGAAAACGTTAAGAATAACCACCGTTGAAAGGACCAAGGTTAAGAGTTTTGCAATAAGTTTCTTCATAGTTCACTCCTGAAATGGATAGTAAAGACGCACCAAAGGGTGCTTTATTATAACGATGACGTTAAAGTAGTGCGCGCGGACAAAAACGCCCGTTTGCGCCTGTACCCGATTATTATACTAAATTACATAAAGTAAATCAAGGTTTTTGAGGCATTATTTTCGGTTTTTGTCCCACTATTTTTAAGTTATTTTATAAATATTCTTTGTTTTGGACGGAAAACTTTAAAAATTCCCCGCAAAGGTGCAGATTGTTGGCCGCGCCCCCTGCCCCGGCGGTTACGGTTATCTGGGGATTGGCACCAAAGGAAAGGACTGCCGAGGCCTTGAACCTTTCAAGGGCCGCCCCAAGACCGCCGTCCTTTAAGCTGTTAAGGTCCTTGAGTATAAGAAGGGCCTTGTCCTTGGTGACGGTGACGGAAATCACCTCGCAGGATCGGGCGAGGAACTTGACCTCTGCCACGTCAAGAAGGTTTTCCACCTCTCTTGGGAGCTTGCCGTAAAGCTCCTCTATGCTGCGTCTGACCCTTTCCTTGTCCTCTTGGGAGGATATTTCCGCAATGGTCTTGTACGCATCCATCCTTGATGACGACTGGGAAATGTACCCGTTGGGGATAAAGGCGTCGACGCGGACGTCAAGCTCGGTTTCGTAGTCCTTCGTTACCTCGCCAAGCTGCTCCTTTAAAAGCTTTGAGTAAAGCTCGTAGCCGATCTTGTCCATATGGCCGTGCTGCTCTCTGCCCAAAACGTTGCCTGCGCCGCGGATCTCAAGGTCGCGCATGGCGATTTTGTAGCCGCTGCCAAGCTCGCTGTGCTCAACCAGGGTCGTAAGCCTTTTGTAGGCAACGTCAGAAAGCATTTTGTTGGGCTTGAAGGTAAAGTAGGCGTGGGCCATACGGTCGCTTCGTCCCACGCGGCCCTTAAGCTGATAAAGGGTAAACAGCCCGAAGTTATCCGCGTCGATAACGATAAGGGTGTTGGCGTTGGGAAGGTCTATTCCGTTTTCAATAATGGTAGTACAAATAAGGACGTCATACTCCCCGTTAAAGAAGGCCATGACGTTATTTTCCAAGGCTTCCTTCTTCATCTGACCGTGGCCGATAACTATCCTTGCTTCGGGTAAAAGTGAGGCTATATGCCCGTAAAACTCATTTATCGTCTCTACACGGTTATACAAAATGAAGGCCTGTCCCCCACGGGAAAGCTCCTTTAATACGGCGTCGCGGATAAGGACGTCGCTCTCCTCTAAAACGTAGGTCTGGACGGGTATCCTTTTAATGGGCGGAGTGTTGATAAGGCTCATATCACGGATGCCCGACAGCGACATGTGAAGGGTACGGGGTATGGGGGTTGCCGTCATTGTAAGGGTATCAACGTTGTTTTTAAGGGTGCGGAGCTTTTCCTTGGCCTCAACACCGAAGCATTGCTCCTCGTCAAGGATCAAAAGGCCCAGATCCTTAAAGCTTACGTCCTTACCCAAAAGGCGGTGGGTGCCGATAATTATTGAATAAGTCCCCTCGCTTATGCCTTTAAGATACTGCTTTATTTTTGCGGGACTGACAAACCTGTTTAAAAGGGCTATCTTTACCCCGAAATCCTTGAACCTTTGAGTTGCCGTGCGGAAGTGCTGCTCGGACAAAATGGTGGTTGGCACCATG
>JAFWAM010000213.1 GCA_017507595.1 Clostridia bacterium | reverse complement strand
TATATTAGCACACTTTATCTTAAAATGCAAGATTTATGAGAAAATTTATTGTATAAAAGAACAAAATTGAGGAAAAAATACAAGGATAATCGACTTATAGGCCAACTTTTTGTCTTTTTGCGTTTTTTTAGTCACAAAAAAATAACGCATTATTACTCCCCTGCCAAACTTGACAGATTGGCCACATAAATGTTACAATAAAACGTGAAGAATATTTAGGAGAAAAATATGTTCAGTACCCTGCTTGAAAAAATCAAAAGGTATGACACGGTAATCATCCACCGCCACAAGCAACCCGACGGCGACGCCATCGGAAGCCAGGTGGGGCTTAAGCTTATACTTAAGGAAAACTTTCCCGAGAAAAACATTTACGCCGTTGGCGACGATCCAAAAAGATACTCCTTTGTTGAAGGATCTTTAATGGATCAGATAGAAGACGAAGTATATAAAAACGCACTTGCTATCGTGCTTGATACGTCTGCAACCCATCTTATAAGCGACGACAGGTATAAAACGGCGGAAGCTACCGCAAGGGTTGACCATCACCTGTTTGTTGAAACCATTTGCGATACAGAAATTATTGACAACTCCTTTGAAAGCTGCGCAGGGCTTTTGGGCGCTTTTGTCAAAAAGACGGGGCTTAAGCTTTGTCCCCTCGGCGCAAAGGCTCTTTTTACGGGGATGGTAACGGATTCCGGCAGGTTCAAATATGACTCTGTCAACTCACAGACCTTTGAGGTTGCATCATTTTTGATGACCCAAGGCTTTTCTACGGCAGATATTTACACAAATCTTTACGCAGACGATTTTAAAATGATCCGCATGCGCGCAGAGTTCGTGCTTAAAATTAAATTCACCAAAAATAACGTTGCCTACATCGTCACACCGCTTGATGAATTTTTAAGCCTTGGGGTGGATTCCTTCACCGTATCAAGGGGTATGGTAAACACCATGGCCGACATCAAGGGCGTAAATATTTGGGTAAACTTTACCCAGACGGAGGCAGGCGTTTTAGCTGAGCTGAGGTCAAGCGCCTACGACATTAATAAAATTGCGGTAAAATACGGCGGTGGCGGCCACTTAAAGGCAAGCGGGGCCACCTTGACAGATCTTGATACGGCTTATAAAATGCTTGAAGATCTTGACGCATTAGCAGGAGAATTAAATGGATAACTTACTTAAAAAAAGACAGATTTTAGACAAAATTAAGGAATACGACAGAATAATTATTTCCAGACATTACCGTCCCGACGGGGATGCAGTCGGATCCACAATGGGCTTTTGCCGGCTTTTAAGAAACACCTTCCCCAATAAGGAGGTTTACCTTGTCAACGAGGATTTTTCCGACTATCTTGCCTTTATGGGCGGCGAGGACGGACCCATTGACGAAAGCCTTTACGAAGGCGCCCTTGGAGTGGTTTTAGACACGGGATCTGAGGACAGGTTTTCCAATAAAAAGATGGGACTTTGCAAGGAAATTATTAAGATTGACCATCATATTGACATTAAGCCTTACGGCGATATTGCATGGGTTGAGGACTGGAGGTCTTCCACCTGCGAAATGGTCGTTGATTTTTATAAGACCTTTAAGGACGAGCTTGTAATGGACAAGACGGCGGCAACCTATATCTTTACGGGTATGGTTACCGACACGGGCAGGTTCAGATTCAGAGAGGTCTCCCCCGAGACACTTATTAACGCAAGCATTTTGCTTGGGTTTGGCGTTGACACCGAAGCCTTGTACGCAAACCTTTATATGGAGGATTTTGAAGCACTTAAGGTTGAGGCGGAAATTACCAATCACATACAGATAACCCCAAACGGCGTTGCCTATCTGTATATTGACCTTGCCCTACAGGAAAAATT
>JAFWAM010000212.1 GCA_017507595.1 Clostridia bacterium | reverse complement strand
TCGTCGGTAATATCAAAAATATCCATATACCAAACGTCTGTGGTGTAGCTTTCGCCGTCAATATCCACCGTGTAAGAGCTTGCCCTGTCGTCACCCTCCCAATAAAGGACGCCTAGGTCGTCAACGGCAAGGCCGTCGGGCGGCGATGGGCGCAGAATAAGGCCAACGGCCAAAAGGAGGGCCAAAGCAAATACTGCCGCGGCAGGGAATATTAACCAAAGCTTTTTGTTCTTCATAGGATAACCCCCTTAAAAAGACGTGTGAACGTAAACTTTACATATTTATTATATGGCGACAAGTGTATTCTGTCAATAGACATCAATAAAATTTTTTATGAACAAAACCAAAAAGCGTATACTTTTTATACTTTTTTTCAAAAAGGTTCAATATTTAAGGCTTTTTGCCGATTGCGGTGGTGGAAAGATTTAAAAAAGGTATACGCAAGGCTAATGGCGGCGATTAATTTTGAAAATTCTGCCCATAATACGGTCATGAGAAAAAAGCTTGGTTTATGTCTTGGGGCAGGCGGTGCAAGGGGCGTTGCTCATCTTGGGGTCATTGCCGCCCTTGAGGAGGCGGACGTTGAGATTGACGTTATTGCGGGATGCAGTATGGGGGCGGTGATCGGCGGTGGGTATGCGTCGGGCCTGACCGTGAATAAAATGAAAAAAATATTTTTCAATATGAAAAGATCCGACCTGGTGGATATACTGTGCGCGGGACGGCGCGGCGCCCTTTGCGGAGGAAAAAAGCTTGTCGATCTTTTAAACGATAACCTTAAGGTCAGGGATTTTGAAAGCACTCGCCTGCCCTTTGGGTGCGTGGCAACTGACTTAAGGTCGGGCAAGCCCGTATATATGACCGAGGGTAATCTTGTAACGGCCATACAGGCAAGCGCCGCCATACCGATGGTCTTTCCGCCGGTGGAAAGGGGGCCGTATTTGCTGCTTGACGGAGGGGTGCTGGAAAGGGTGCCCGTTGCCCTCACAAAAAAGCTGGGGGCGGACGTGGTGGTGGCTGTTGACGCCCTTGGGACCCTGCCCGATTTTGTCGGGACAAAAAGTATGCTCGACGTTGGGCTTAGGGTGCTTGCGGTCATCGACTGCCATCTGTCAAAAAGGGCGTCGAGAAGGCTTTCGGATATATGTATCCTGCCAAGGCTTGGGGATATGAGCTCCTTTAAGGTGGAGGGGCTTAAGTTCGCTTTTGAGCGGGGCTTTGAAGCGGGGGCGGAGGCCGTGCCTGAAATAAAGACCCTTTTAAGGGGTTGAGGATTTTTGCCGCAAATCAAGAGGCGGGGCCTGAGGTTTCCAAGGATTTTAACGGAGATAATTTTTGCTTTTTTTAAAAAAAGACTTTACAACGGCAGATTTTCGTAATATAATATAACCATAATCATTGGAGGTATATTTTAATGAAAAAGATTTTATCTGTATGTTTGTCACTTTGCTTGGTTTTAAGCCTTAGCTTGATGCTTACCGCTTGCGGCAACAAATACGTTGGCACATGGAAGTTTTACAGCATGAAGACCCAAACTAACGGTATGACAGTTGAGCTTACCGTTGGCGAAACCTATATGGGCATGATCACCCTTACCGAGGAATTTATGGTTATCGACGTTAAGGAAGACGGCACCTTTACCATGTCAACCTCTGCAATGGGCGAAAACACAAACGTTTCCGGCACGTGGGAAGTTGTTGACGGCGACCTTAACTTAACCGCTCAAGGCGACACCATCGTTGCTAAAAAGGATGGCAAGCTGCTTGTTTTATCTGAAGAAGATAGCGGCATGAGCGCTGAGATCGCCTTTAAGAAATAATCATTATCATAAGTAAAGGGCCTGCTTTTGCAGGCCTTTTTTTTATCTTTTTTGCTGAGTTTTTATTGCTTTTGAGGCGATAACCGGCTTATAGGCTAACTTTTTAATGCTTTCGGATAGCTTTATAAATGGCGGGGCCTTTTTTAAAAACGGGTATTGACAGGGATAGTCGGGCGTGATATAATTAAGTCGCAATAGAAATATCATATTTGGGAGATAGTGACATGAAAAAGATTTTTGGTTTTATTGCCCTTACCCTTTGCGCCCTGTTTGTGCTTTCGGCGTGCGGCGCAAAGCCGGTGGTTCTTCCTGACGAAGGTCTTGAAAGACAAAAGATAATTGATTTTGCCACGGGTGCGGACAAATCTGTGGTTTTTGAGTCCGACGGCTGGGCCAACGGTGGGTCCTTTAACGTGGTATGGAAGGAGGGTAACGTCGCCTATGAGGACGGGCTTTTAAAGCTTGGAATAAAGGAAGAAGAGGCTTCCGTCTGGGACGACGACCAAAGG
>JAFWAM010000211.1 GCA_017507595.1 Clostridia bacterium | reverse complement strand
GCTATCCAAAAGCACGGAGCGGAAGGATTGCTCAGGGTGGCTTAAATTGATGACGGTCTGCCCAACGTCATCAAAAAGCAAGCGGGAGGCATCTTTTAAAGTGGCGACGGCAAAGTGCCTTGCCCCCGCCCCAACAAGGGCGCGGAAAACGGGCCTTAGTCCGTGACCGTAGGCGTCGGACTTTACGACGCAGATAACGCGGCTTTTCGTATTTTTTGCAAAATATCGGTAATTGCCGCTAAGAGATGATGTGTTTATTACAGCTGAAGTATCCATATATTTTTCACCCGTTTATTTTTACTGTTTTTTTACTTTTTTTATGACAAAAAAGAGGGGCTTTTTAGTAAAAAGTCCCTCTATAGGTCGATTAAACCTGTTATTTACTGAGATTTGCCTTGTTTTTCAGCATAAGGAAAACGTTGTTGTAATAATCCCCAAGGTATTCCTCGTAAAAGTCGTTCTTTAAAAAATCCTCCAATGCGGCGACGGGGTCTGAAAAGGTATTGTAATAAGCAATTACGTTGCCGATCTTATAAAGATCGTTTTTCTCAATACCGCCGTTTGCCGAGTTGTTAGCGGCCTCTGAACGGGCAAGTGAGTTGTTGTACTTGATAATATCGGTGACCTTTTTGTCACGCTCGTCCTTCAGCTCCTTAAGCTTAAGATCGATGGCATCGGCGTACCTTGCGTCGATTTTTGAAAGCTCCTTCATAAAATCAGACTCTAACGTAGAGATCTGATCGTTTAAGGCGTTTATCCTTGCCTGACTTTCGCGGTCAATTTTTGAAAGCTCGCCCGTAAGCCCCTTTTGAAGACTTGCAACGGAGTTCACCGCCGCGCTTGAGCGGGCAATGCCACGCTTTAAGGCCTGGTCCTCCACGGTTTTGATTGCGTCGCCAAAGACTTGCCTTCGTAAGATCTTTTGGTTGTTTGCTGACTCAATTTGGTCGTTAATCGCCTTATAGGCCGAGTTTTTAGAATCGTTAACCAACTTTTCCGCATTTGAAATCTCATCTTCCTTTTTAGACTTTAAGGTCTTTTCCGCTAAGGATAAAAGCTCCTTATCGGTGGGCGGATTGTAGTCAAGATATTGGGGATAGGTCTGATTTTTTAAAGAAGCGTTTACAAAGCTTTCAAAGTCCTGCTGGGTTTTGTCAATACCGGACTCGGGCTTTTCGGTAACCTTATCAGGCTCCTCCTTACTGACCTCAGTAATTTTCTTTAATAAGCTGTTTTTTGCCTTTTCCAAGGCTGAAGCCTTTATCATAATTCCTCCTAAATAATGGTTAATTTTTCTCCTTGGCGACGGACCGTACCGCCTGCGGTGACAAAAACCTCGTCACCGTAGCCACATGGGCCTATCCCTCCGCCGTCAAGGGGCTTAAGGTAAATTTTGTCGCCTTTTTTTAAGCGCAAAACCACTTCACCCCCCTCCGTCGACAGCCTGAAGCCGTCATACTTTCCTATGGTTTTTACCGTCATAATATCTCCTTTGGCTACTCCTCGTAAAGATTGACCTCTCCGCTGTAATCAACGGCCACGAATTTACCGTCGACCTCCGGCGAGGAGTAAAAGTCCCCAACGTCCTTTACCGGAAGGGCTGTGACCTTGAAAGCGCCGTCCCTTAACATAACGCTTATCAGTGACCTGTCGGCTTTTATTAAAAAGCCCTTTTCGCCGCCCTTTTGATAGCCCGTTACCTTTTTGACCCTTTCCAT
>JAFWAM010000210.1 GCA_017507595.1 Clostridia bacterium | reverse complement strand
GCTTATGATAAGGGGCAAAACCCACCACCCCAGACTGCTTTTTTTGGTGAAAATGGGCCTGACGCCGCCCCAGATGACAAATCTTAATATAAAGACGGCCACCATAAAGACCCCCAGCCCAACGATATAGGGCACGGCATTTTTGTAGTAATCGGAGTATATCGCCAAGGCCCCTGCCATATGAACGTGGCGAGGCGACACGATAAACAAAAATGACAAAAGAGGCATGAAAAGCGGTTTAAGATCACTGCAGACAAGAAGAGCCACGGCAAGCATAAGCAAAATGACGGTTTCGCCGATAAGCTCCTGCCCGAGGGCGTAGGAAATGAAAATTATTACGGCGACCGCAATGGGATATATTATGCCGTCGTAAAAACGCCTGAGGCCGTCAAGGTTTTTATTTGATTGTATAGCCTGTCTTAACGACCTTTGCATAAGAAAAGCCCTCCTTAACGGGCATATTATACGCCCGTTAAGGAAAAAGCGCAACTGTTTTTTGATGATTTCGTCCTTTTTTGTCTGTTTTGGGGCTGTTTTGACCGTTTTTTAAGCTTTTAATATATTTTTGACAACAAAAAAGGATCTTATACCTTTTGTCAATTATCCCGGTGCGGTGTAAGGATTTTGCTTTTAAAATCACCCCAAAAGCTTAGCTATAAGCCGATTATCTTGCAATTTAAGTTGTTTTTTATAACCTTTCCCACACGGGGTAAAGGGTGGTGCCGTAAGGCACGATAGTTGGCTTTACACCTTGGTGTGGAGTATATGGCCGGTTAATAACATCAGCTTTATCCGGAAGCTGCTCCATTGTGTATTCTACCTTAGTGCTCTTCTATATATCCTTTTTCTCCTAAAAAGGCTTTTTGCCGCTTGCGGTGGTGGAGGACTGCTTGTCCGGGTTAAAAAAAGGTGGGATGATGAAATATAAAAAAAGCGGCACGGGGCCGCTTGTAAGGTAAAAAAATTGATTTATCTTTCCTTATAATAAAGCTTGCAGTGACAGTAGCCTTCAAAGCTTTCGTCACGGATCTGGGCTTTGAATTCCTCGCACATGCACTTATATTCGGGCAGCTTGCCAACCCTGCAGGGACAGTAGCCGTCTTTTGCCTTTAAGCCCTCCTGAATCATTTTGACGACTTCCTGATCGTCGTTAAGCCTTACGCGCATAAAAACACCTCCTAAGCTATTATATCCAAAAAGCAAGAATAAATAAACGGCTGTCCAAGGAGATCCGAGGACAGCCGATTTTCAGTAAGATTTAATCTTCAGGAAAGATCAGTCTTTGATGTAGTGGATCCTGTAGCCGAAGCCCTTGCCTTCGTAAGGTCTTTCTTCGACTTCTTCATCGCTCTTTTCAAGGCCGTGCTCGGTCATCATTACGTCGATGAGCTGGAGAACCTTTTCTAATTCCTCGTCACAGGTAACCTTTGCAACTGCGGGGGTATCAGCAAAGCCTAAGCCGTCGGCAACGTCTAAACCGTAAGCGTCTGCGGGGAGTGCCATGTAGCAGTATACGGCGTCGTCACGTTTGTAAAGCTTGATGAGCATCTTGCCGTCTTCAGCCTTGTCGTTTGCTTCGTATAAAGCGTAACCACTTGCTGCGGCGCGGATCTTCTTGTAGTAGTCGATAAGCTGTTCGTCGGTAACTTCGGGAGCGGCTTCTTCTTCAACGGGAGCTTCTTCTTCAACAGGAGCTTCTTCTTCAGCAGGAGCTTCTTCTTCAGCAGGAGCTTCTTCTTCAGCAGGAGCTTCTTCTTCAGCGGGAGCTTCTTCTTCAGCAGGAGCTTCTTCTTCAACAGGAGCTTCTTCGACAACTTCTTCAACAGCTTCTTCAACAGCTTCTTCTGCGGCGGCAGCGCTGATTGCGAGAACGTACTTAACCTCGCCTGCTTCAGCAGGAGCAGCCTCTGTAGCCTGGAGTGAGAAGGTGGTGATAAGTCTTTGAACGAGCTTTTGTGCAACAACGTAGTCGCTTCTTGTCTTGACGGCGAAGAGAGCAGGTGTTTCTGCATAGCCTTCGCTTGCGGCAACGTTGGCTACCTCGTAACCTTCAGCAAGGAGCTGCTGAGGCTCTAAAGCGAGGTAAAGGTTGAGGGATTTTTCTTCCTTGGTTAAGATTGCGAAGGTCTTGGTCTTGCCTTCTTCAATCGCGCAGTCAGCGGGGAGTGCGCCGTTCTTAGCGAGGAGGTTCCTTAAGGTGTCGTAGTAGTTGTTAAGTCTTTCGGGGGTAATGTCTAAGTTCCACTTAGCATAGGCAACGAGGCCCCTTCTCCTCTTGATAGAGGTTGCAATAAAGCGACGGGTAAGATCGACGTCTTCATACCAACCGGCAAATACGTAGCCTTCTCTGGTTGGGTTTTCAGGCATAACGAAATACTGACCCTTTCTTGCGCGTACCCTTCCGACAGGTGTGCCACCGTTTGAGTTGAACTTAACTGAGTAAGTTGCGTACTTAAGGATAAGCTTGATAATGATAATAACAAGGATTAATGCAGCAACTGCGATGAGCCAGAAAAGAGGATCGGCAAATATGCTGCTGTTGTTGGTGCCAGCAACTGCAAAGTTGCCTAATGCTGTAGTTTCGAACATCAAAACGCCTCCGGTGTAAGTATAATTTAATGGCTCAACCATTCCGTCGCTATATGTATAGCAAAGGGAATCCTTTTCGCCTTTATTCTGAGATAAAATTTCCTGAGCGGCTTCGATAGCGGCCTTTTCGTTACGGCTGCCCCAAACGCCACCTACGTAATCTGCAATAAGTCCGCCAACCAGGCCCTTGCCGCCGTCAACGTAATTTGCGTAATACTGATCAAGGTCGATGGTTACGACGTAGATAACGCCGCCCTCGGTCTTTTCGTTTGCCCTTTCAAAGTTGAAGGGGGTGGAACGGTTGTAAAGACCGATCTTTACGAAATAGCTTGCAGAAAGCTCTTTATTGATTGCGTTTATTGCTTCGCTTGCGTTTTTAGCGTGGGCGGATAAGGTGCCTGCGTAAGCGTCGATCTGGAAGGATGCGTTTTTGGGGAATACGGTAACCGGCGTCATGACACCGTTTTTGTAATCGCTTGCCTTGTAGGCAGTAACGGTGATGCCACCCTTGGTTACCATTGATACGTTGGTGCTGGGCTTGGTGCCGTCTTCCTCGTAATGGGTTTCAAAGTAGTTGGTAAGGTTTGCATACTCTGCTTCGTATTCGGCCTTTACTTCTTGTACGGTGCCTGCCCAGAACGTTTCAACGTACTGCCTGGAGCCTTCGTAATCGGCAAGTAAAACGTTCTTGTTTTCGTCAACGATAACGGCGGGATCCCTTTCGCTTAAAACAACCTCTTCATAAGCGGCGTAAATAACCTCAAAGCGGTTTTTATAGACCTTTTTCATTGCCTTAACGCCTGCGGTGAGGGCTTCTTTTGCGCCTGCGCCGTCGATGGCTGCGCCGATTGCCGTCTTGCCGTCGTCAAGTGCTTTTGTTAAAGCGGCAAGGCCGTAAGCCTGGGACGCGTCTGCACTAACGTCGTATACGCCAACGAGCATTGAAGGTGTTGCGCCGGGGTTTTTGTCGTTAACTGCGGTGAGGTCTGCGTAAGCCTTTAAAAGCTCCGTCTCGGCCTCGATCTTGTCAAGCTTTAACTTGGTTAAAGCAAGAAGGGCCGTCATATCGCCTGCGTCGTCGTAGGTCTGATAATTTGCCTCGGTAAGCTGAAGGGCTGCCTTTAAGGCCGCCATCTCGTTATTGTGGTCAACGATATTTTCGGCTGCGTAGGCTTTATCCTTGTGACTGCCGCCGGCAAAAGCGCTGTTCTGGTCAACTAACTTATTGTAGTTGGTCACAACGGCAACGATCTTTTTCATACCGTCAAGATCGTTTGCGGCCTTTAACTTTCCAAAATAAACGTGATCGGGGTCGATTGCCCTTTCAACGTCTTTATAGTGATCGCTAAAGTATTGGGTAACTTCGTTACTGGGCTCTTCTGCGTGAGCGACCGTCGGGCTGATTGCACCGACCATACCCACCAGCATAGCCGCAATAATGAACATGGCAACAAGTGCCCTTTTAATTTTCATGTTCACTACTTGCACTCCTTTACATTTATTTGCCGCAGGGGCGCACCGCACCCGTACGGAATATTTTTTGTTATAATTATAATAACATACTTAATTTGTTTTTTCAATAGTTTTAAATAATTTTTTTTGCCTTTTGCCCCATTTTTTGCAACTTTTTTTCACCAGGTTTTTTGTCAATCGATTTTTTAAGGGCAAAATATCCGTATCGTATATGCTTTTGCCAAAAAATCCATACGGTTTTTGGCTTAAACGCGATTATAGACTGACTTACGGCATTTTGTCACCATACTGCCGCCGCCCGAAAGGGCTATGTACTTTTTGGACTTTTTATGGATTTCGCGGATATTTGAAATTATTTTGGCGGGGAGGTAAAAGACCCCCTTGAACGCTTGATAAAAAGCACTTTGCGTGGTAAAATTATCTTATGAACAGCCCTATTATCCCAACGGAATATTATTTGCCCATAGGGGTTATCTGCGCCGTGATAATACTGGTGCTTCTCATTTATTTTTTGGGAAGGCGTCAGCGCGGCGTAGGACACTACCGTAAAAAGGACAGGCTTCTATCAGCCACGGAAATTGAATATTATAAGGTGCTTGAGGACCTTTACGGGGACAGGTATATTATCCTGCCCCAGATAAACCTTGCCTCGGTAATAGAAAAGGAGGACCCGGGGTATCGGACGGAGCTTTTCAGGAACGTTGACTTCGGCGTGTTTGACGGGGACTTTAAGCCCATACTTTTAATTGAGATAAACGACGGCACCCATCTTCGCCCCGACAGGCAAGAAAGGGACAAAAGGGTGGGGCTTATCGCAAGGCGGGCAGGACTGCCACTTGTTACCTTCTGGACGAGGGACGGCATCCGTCGCGAGGAAATAAAAAGGACCCTTTCACGCTGGCTTAGGTAAGGTTTTTTGCTCAAGGAAAAAATAAAATCGGCGGGAATAAACGATTAAGGTTGTGATATTTTTATTTTTATGATAAAATAAAGGCCGACGGTTAATACTATGTTAAAAATATTGTTTGTATGTTACGGCAACATTTGCCGCTCCCCCATGGCGGAGTTTCTGGCAAAGGAGCTTTTTGAAAAAAGAAATATCAAGGCGGAGATCGAATCGAAGGCTACCTCCGACGAGGAGGTGGGCGCACCCGTGTATTATATGACGGCAAGGATCCTTGACAGGCGCAAGATCGATTACAGCCACAAGCGGGCGGAAAAAATGTGCCGGACAGACGGGGACCGGTTTGACTATATTATCGGCATGGAGCAGTCTAACGTCCGCGCCATTAAAAAAATTATCGACCCAAGCAACCATTATAAGGTATCAAGGCTTTTGGACTTTACCGACAGCCCCGGGGATATTGACGACCCGTGGTACACGAGGGATTTTGACAAGACCCTGCAGGACGTGACGAAGGGGCTTGAGGGGTTTTTGAGATACTTACAGGCAAATGACCCGCAGGCAGGAGGAGCAAGGTGAAATTTTTTGCTATAAGCGACTTACATTTATCGACGACGGCACCAAAGCCAATGGACATTTTTGGCACGGGCTGGACCGATTATATGGAAAAAATACGGGCCGACTGGCTGGAAAAGGTCGGTGAGGACGACGTTGTTCTTATCGGCGGCGACATCAGCTGGGCAATGCAGCTTGAGGACGCCCTTACTGACCTTAAGACCATTGAGGACCTGCCCGGACACAAGGTCATTATCCGCGGCAATCACGATTACTGGTGGAAGAGCCTTACCAAAATACGGGAAAGCCTGCCACCGAAATTTTACGCCCTGCAAAACGACTGCGTAAGGCTTGGGGAGGTAATAGTTTGCGGAAGCCGCGGCTGGACGGTTGAAGGCTCCGCTGACTTTACGGAGCAGGACAGAAAGCTTTATTTAAGGGAAAAGGAAAGGCTTACCCTTGCCCTTAAGGCGGCCGAGAAAGAGCGCCGCGACGGGGATAAGCTGATTGCAATGGTGCACTTCCCACCGTTTAACGTAAAAAGGGACGATTCCCTTTATACCGATCTTTTTGAAAAATACGGGGTGGACGCGGTGATTTACGGACACCTCCACGGAAAAGAGTGCAAGGGCGACAGGCTGGTCGTAAAAAAAGGAATAAGCTATTACCTGACCTCCTGCGATCTGGTACAAAACAAGCTGGTGGAAATTAAGCTATGATAAAGGACAATAATCAGAGATTTCTTAAGATCCTTGCAGACTATCTCAACTTTTTTGAAAGATCTATCGAAAAAGCCGACGTTTTGGCCGTGCAGGAGGTGGGCTGTGACGCAAAGACTGCCTTCTGTCACCTGCTTGCCGCCCTGTTTGAGGTTGACGCCTACGAAAAGGACAGAGGGTTTTTTAACGATTACTTTATCCCCTCGGTTAAAAGGCTGGACGTTAAGGATTACGTCAACGACCCTTATTATAAGGCGGTAGCCTTTGACGGACGGGAGGAGGGCGGAAGCAAGCTGTGCTATCAGACCTGCGCCCCCTATCAGGGCTTTGTCCGCGACGACTTTTTGTACGAGGAGGACGGCAGGGTTATCCCCCGCATTGGTTTTTTTGAGGAGGAATACCGCTACCCTGCGGTGCTTACCGACGGCAGAGAGTGGATGACCCTTTTGCCTAACGAGATAAATTCACAAAAAAGATATATAGAAGAAGCCCGCGGCAAGGTATTGACCTACGGGCTGGGCCTTGGGTATTACGTATTTCACGCGGCCGCAAAAGACGAGGTTGAATCCGTTACCGTGGTGGACGTGGACGAAAACGTCATTTCTCTTTTTAAAAAGCACATACTTTGTAAGTTCCCTGAAGGGGCGCAAAAAAAGGTGCGCATAATAAAGGCTGACGCTTTTGAGTACGCAAAAACCTTGAAAAACGGGGACTACGATTATATTTACGCCGATATATGGCACGACTGCGCCGACGGCAAGGATATGTATCTTAAATTTAAGGCCCTGGAAAAATTTTGCACATCGGCAAGGTACGGGTACTGGATAGAAGAATCCATAAAGTATTATCTTGACGAGGAAAATTGAAAATTTCTTCGTTTTATCACAAATTTTAAGAAATTAAGCAAAAAAATTTAATTTTAACTATTGACAACGGGCACTTCTTTTGGATATAATAACATTGTTATAAGGGCAAAAAATATGCCGCAAATTATTAATACGGAGGTTTTATTATGGAATTAAAGGGTTCAAAAACCGAAAAGAATTTAATGGAAGCTTTTGCAGGCGAAAGCCAGGCAAGAAACAAATACACCTACTTTGCGTCACAGGCTAAAAAGGATGGTTACGTTCAGATCGCCGCCATCCTTGAAGAAACCGCCAACAACGAAAAGGAGCATGCTAAGCTTTGGTTCAAATACCTTAACGGTATCGGCACCACCGCTGAAAACCTTAAGTCTGCTGCTGAAGGCGAAAACTATGAGTGGACCGATATGTACGACCGCATGGCAAAGGAAGCTGAAGAAGAAGGCTTTATGGAAATTGCAATGAAGTTCAAAATGGTCGGCGCAATCGAAAAGGAACACGAAGAAAGATACCGTAAGCTTTTAAATAACGTTGAAGAAGGTCTTGTCTTCTCAAGAGAGGGCGACACCATCTGGCAGTGCTCAAACTGCGGCCACATTGTTATCGGCAAAAAGGCACCCCTGGTTTGCCCCGTTTGCTTACATAAGCAGGAATACTTCCTTATCAAGGCTGAAAATTATTAATCGGCCAAAAAAAGCTTTAATTAAATAAAAAGTAG
>JAFWAM010000017.1 GCA_017507595.1 Clostridia bacterium | reverse complement strand
TGATGGCCGCTTCAAAGTGAGCGGCGCGGTTTTTTTCGCCCTCAAGATTTTTCAAAAGCAGGCGATAGTTTTTTTCGTCCGTCGTGTCTTCACCTGCGTATCTTGCGCTGTAGACCCCCGGTGCGCCCGAAAGTGCGTCAACCTTAAGACCGCTGTCGTCGGCAAGGGCGTTCATACCGCAAAAATCAAAAACGGCCTTTGCCTTTATATATGAATTTTCCTCAAAGGTAACGCCCGTTTCCTCAACGTCATCAAAAAAGCCGACCTGGTCTGCGGATACCACCTCAAACCTGTCGCCCAAAAGCTTTTTAAACTCCCTAAGCTTGCCTTGGTTTTTTGTTGCTATTACTAACTTTTCCATAATAATTTCCTTTATAAAAAGTTTTGCCGCCCAATGCTAAAATTTTAAAAAAGTGGGCCTATAAGTCGGTTATTTACGGTTTTTTGTTCTTTTTTTCACAAAAAAGCGGGCGATCGCCCGCAAAAATATGACTTTTTAAACAATGTCAACGATGACCATGCCCGACGTCGCAAGGTACTTTTGATCCTGGGACATTTCCTTGATGGTTTCCATGGCTTGGGACTGCTTGACGGTGGGGATGGATATTACGCTTATATCAACTGCCTTGTTGGCAAGAAGATTTATTGCAGAGTTAATATTGCCGTAGCCGCTTGTGATGCAGTTAAAGTTAAGCTGCTTGATAAGGGCCGTGTTAAAGTTGACCTTAACCGTTGGCGCGCCAAAGCCCGCAAAGCATACGGTGCCGTGCTGTCCGGCAAGCTTTAATGCAAAGTCGGTGTTAAGGTTTGCACCCGTCATATATACGACCTTGCTTGCAAGCCGTGCACCCGTCAGGTCGGAAACTGACTTTTCAACCTTGTTGTCGGCAAACAGGGTGTAATACACGCCGGACCTGCTGGCAAGGTTAAGATTTTCCTCGTTATTGTCAACGATGATGGGGATACCTTGGTAATAAATAACAAGCTGAGCAAGGAATATACCCAAAAGGTCGCCGCCGACGATTACCACGTGGTCGCCCTTTTTAAGGTCGATTTTATCAATAACGTTAATACAAAGGGCAACGTGATCGATAAAAAGCGCTTCATAGTCGGTTACGCTTGGCGGCAGGATGGAAAGTGCGTCGTTTTTAACGACCACAAAGTCCCTTAAAAAGCCATCGGCGTTTTTGCCGGCGATATTAAAGGCCGCGCACCTTTTGTCGTTGCCGTTGAAGCATTCGTGACAGGCCCCGCAAGCAACCTCAGGATGGGGAAAAACCCTCATGCCGCGCTTAAGGCCGTTTTCATCGTCGTCGTCCTCCTCGGGCAGAGCGGAAATTTTCCCAATGCCGATCCTTCCGGGGATAACGGGATAAGTGGCCTTATCGTCGCCGCGATAGGTGTTAAAATCCTCACGTATAAGCATAGCTTTGGTGATAATGACCTTGGTGCTGTCAATATCGCTGAAGTTTTCTTTTTTCGTAATTGTACTGAGCTTTTTTGGCCCCGTAATTTGAATTCCGTCCATA
>JAFWAM010000209.1 GCA_017507595.1 Clostridia bacterium | reverse complement strand
GGCTTCAGCTTGGTCAGATCGTCGCCATGTGCCCGCCCATGTTTAAGGTTACGGAGGAAAATTTCTATACATATTACACCTTTCTTGCCGTCATCCCCTTTAACCTTTTAAGGTGCCTTTTGGCGGGGACGGTTACCTTCTTTGTCTACAAGCGCCTTACGGGGCTTATGAACAAGCTTGACTAAGGGGGCTTTTATGACGTATATTTCCTCATCCCCGGAAGAAACTTTAAAGATCGCACGCGAGTACGCAGGGTCACTTAAAGCTAACGACGTAGTCGTTTTAGACGGACCAATGGGCGCAGGTAAAACGGTTTTTGCCAAGGGCGTTGCATTGGGCCTTGGCGTTACGGACACTGTTTTAAGCCCGACCTATGCCTATATGAACGATTACAACGGCGTGTTGTATCATTACGATTGTTACCGCCTTTCCTGTGGCGAGCAGGCAGCCGCCTTGGGCCTTACCGATTATTTTGACGCAGGGGGCGTGTGCCTTATTGAATGGGCTTCAAACATCCAAAGCGTCCTGCCTGAAAAGGTTAAAAAAGTAACAATTAAAATTATTGACGACAAGCGTCAGATCACCTTTGAAGAATAATTATGAAGTATTTAGCGATTGATACCAGTGGCGAATATTTAACCGTCATTGCCAAAAACAACTCAAAAAAATCCGTTCACTTTGCGCCGACCTGTGGCGTAAAGCACTCCGTAAACCTTATGCCCGCCGTTGAAAGGGCCTTGGCTGAAGCCGACCTTAAGCTTTCCGACGCAGACTTTTTCTGTGCAGTAACGGGACCGGGCTCCTTTACGGGTATCAGGATAGGCGTTTCCACGGTAAAGGCCCTGGCTGATTCGCTGAAAAAGCCGGTTATAGGTGTTACCACTTTGGAAGCCATCGCATATACTGTAGGTGAGGGCAAGCGCCTTTCCGTCATCGATGCCAAGCATGATCATTTTTACGTTGAGGGCTTTGACGGCGAGGCTGTCACCGTCCCGCCAAAATACGCCCACGTAAGCGAGGTCCTTGAACTGGCCAAAACGTATAAACTTATCGCTTATCGACCTATAGAGGGACTTTCTTGTGAAGTTACAGACGTTTCAATGGGTCTTGAAAGGGCTGTTGAGGCGCTTGTTGACAGGCAAAGTGAGGACACAAACAGCCTTTCACCCTTCTATTTAAGACTGTCCCAGGCAGAGGAGGGGCGAAAATGACCCCAACCTTGCGCCAATGGGTGCCCGCTGACAACGAAAAGATCCTTGAAATTGAGATGGCTTGCTTTCCCGATCCATGGAACGAAAGGATGCTTTCATCACTTTTTTCTACAGGCGATTACGTTAACCTTCTGATTGAGGAAAATGGCCAAATATTGGCCTATATGTCGGTTTTTGCCGGTTTATTCGATTGGGAGGTCATGAAGATCGCCGTCCATCCAAGCCTTAGAAGAAAGGGCTTTGGCGCAATGCTTTTAGAGGAGGCAGTAAGCCTTGCCACCGACAAGGGTGCTGAAAGATTTTTACTTGAGGTAAGAAGCACCAACGTCCCGGCAATAAGCCTTTACCGCCGCTTTGGATTTAAGGTGGATGGGGTAAGAAAGGGCTATTATCCCGACGGCGAGGATTGCTTGCTTATGTCCCTTGAGCTTTCTCGGGGTTTATAGGAGAGTTTATAAAAAAGATAATTTCCGGCATGTCCACGTTGATTGAGGGCGAGGGCACGCCCCTTATACTTTTGCACGGCTACGGCAGCCGAAAGGAATATTTTATCCGTCAGATATCTTATCTGTCACGATATTTCAAGGTGTATGCACCGGACTTCCCGGGGGTTAACGGGCCACTTCCTTATGCCTTTTCTCTTGAGGATTACAGTAAAGCCTTCAAGGGCTTTTTAGGCGAAATTGGCTGTGACAAATGTTACGTTTTGTGCCATTCATTCGGCGCGAGGGTGCTTTTAAAATCTCTGCCTGACGAAAGGATAAAAAAGATAATTTTCACAGGTGCAGCAGGGCTTAAGCCCCGCCGCGGAATAAAATATTTTTTAAAAATATGGGCCTATAAGTCGATTAAAGCCATTTTCGGACAAAAACTGGCAAAAAAAGTGGCAAAAAAGACCTGCTCTACAGAATATAATACCTTAACCCCCGTCGCCCGTGAAAGCTTTAACAAAATCGTAAACGAGCACCTTGACGGTAAGCTTTCTTATCTTACCGTTCCCACCCTTATTATCCACGGCACAAAGGACCGTGAAACGCCCCCGTATATGGCGCGGCGACTTTTAAAGGGTGCAAAAAACGGGGCCCTTGTCTTTCTTGACGGCGGCCATTTCCTATTCGTTGATCAACCACAAAAATTCAATCTTATCGCAAAGGAATTTCTCTTATCATGACCATCTTTTCAAGCGGAGCGTCCCTTCGTGACGTATTTGATTTAACCTTCATAATTTTCGCTTTTGCCATTACGGCGGTCAACACTATTTTTGCCGCCTTTATGGGCAGAAAGTTCTTGCAGATCTTCCAAAGCAGCGGCTATATGAGTCTTGAGTATAACAAGTGGACCTACCGTCGTGACAACGTGTATCTTACAAGACTTTGTATGGTAACCATGCTTTCGGTTCTTGCCTATATGATATTTTCGGCGGCCTTTTCCTTTGTTGTAAGGGATTGGGTGGTGTGTCTTGGCTTTGTATTCTATCTTATCTTTTCCATCATTTACATCACGGCCGACTTAAAGCGCAAAAGCAAGGCAAGGCTGGTGTTTACCTCACGGCTGATAAGACTTATGGTAACTTTTTTGATACTGTATTTTCTTCTGACCCTTCTGCTTATCGCAAGTTTGCAGCTTCTCGGATTCATCTTTGCCGAAAACGAGCTTTTCGTCATCGTCCGCTTTGCTTTTGTCTGTATACTGCCAATAACGATACCCGTCCTCGTGTCCCTTGCGGGCTTTATCAACAGCCCCTTTGAGCGCTGGCGTAACAAAAAATATATTACCCGCTGCAAAAAGACCCTTGAAGAAGCCGACGGCCTCATAAAGATCGCCATAACGGGCAGCTACGGTAAAACCTCAGTAAAAAAGATTTTAAAGACTATCCTCGGTACAAAATACAAGGTGCTGGCAACGCCTGCGTCCTACAACACCCCAATGGGTATCTGTAAATGCGTAAACGGCTACGACGGCACCCACGACGTATTCATTGCCGAAATGGGCGCACGCCGCGTGGGTAATATTAAGGAGCTTTGCGACATAGTAAAGCCCGATTACGCCATAATATCCTCGGTCAACAATCAGCACCTTGAAACCTTCGGCACCAAGGATGCCATTGCAAAAACCAAGTACGAGCTTATTGAGGGCCTGCGTGACGGCGGCGTGGCGGTATTTTCCGCCGACAACCTGACCACCGCCCAGATGAGCCTCCGCGCCCGTGAGCGCAAGGGTATAAAAACCGTCCTTGCGGGCAACGACCTTACCATCAATCCCGACGTTTACGCCACCGACCTTAAGATCACCCCGACGGGCAGTGATTTTACCCTTAACTTCGGCGACAAATCAGTCAAGGCAAGCACACAGCTTATAGGCAGGCATAACGTTTCCAACATATGCCTTGCCGCCGCAATCGCTTACGAGCTTGGCTTAAGCCCTGAGGAGATATCCATGGGCATCTCCCTTATCAAGCCCATTTCCCACCGTCTTGAGGTCATCAAAAACGATAAAAACGTCACGATAATTGACGACAGCTATAACTCCAACGTTGACGGCACCGTTGCCGCCCTTGAGGTGTTCTCCATCTTCGAGGGGAGAAAGATCATTATCACCCCCGGCCTTGTGGAGCTTGGCCATATGGAGCACGTTGAAAATTTCCGCTTCGGCAGGCGAATGGCCCCAATAGTTGATTACGCAATTCTGGTGGGCAACCAAAACTGCTACCGCATACGCGACGGACTTTTGGAGGAAGGCTTTGACCTTAACAAGATAATTATCGCAAAGGACCTTGCCGACGGCATCAAAAAGCTTAACGAAATATCTAAAGAAGGCGACGTTATTTTGTTTGAAAATGATCTGCCTGATAAGTTCCTGTAAAAAAATTTTCATAACGTATTGGCTTTTTTTGACCACTTTTACGACAAATCCATTGGATAAGCCACTAAAGCTGACTGTTTTATTTGGTGAAGCTTGAAAAATATAGTTGTAATTTTCGGCGGAGAAAGTCCCGAGCACGACGTTTCCATCATTACCGGCTGTCTTGTTTTAAACAGCCTTGACCGTGAAAAATTTAATCCCATACCCGTCTACGTGGACAAAAAGGGGGATTGGTATTACGGCGAGCCTTTAAAAAAGGTAAGCTTTTACCGTAACCCCGTTTTCAAGGGCCTTAAAAAGGTCTGCTTCTTTGGCGGGGACAATATTCTTTATACAAAAAAAGGTCAAAAAGCCTTGTTCCCGATCGCTGCCGCCGTCAACTGTATGCACGGCGGAATGGGCGAAAACGGTACTATAGGGGCACTTTTTGACTTTTTTAATATACCTTTTGTCACAAGCGGGCTGTTTTCGGCGAGTCTTTCTATGGATAAGACCTTAACAAAGCTACCCCTAAAGGCTTTGGGGGTCAGGGTGGTTGATTACCTTGCGGTAGGCCGAAGGGAATATTTCCAGAACCGCGACGCCGCCCAGGACAGGATTTTGTCAGTTATAAGCTTTCCTCTTATAGTAAAGCCTGCATCGTCAGGCTCCAGCATAGGCGTCGGGGTGTGCCGAAACGTATACGAGCTTGACAAGGCCCTTTGCGCCGCATTAAGATTTGACCATAAGGCCATCGTGGAAAAATTTCTTGAAGGCGCTAAGGAGCTTAATTGCGCCGCCTATAAAAAAATAGGCGGTACCGTCGTCAGTCGGATAGAAATGCCCGTCACAAGCAATAAATTCCTTACCTTTGACGACAAGTATCTTGGGCACAAGCAGGGTTATACCAAAAGCCAATGCCCGGCCCCCATTCCCAAGGCCTTGGAGGAGGAGATTTTATCCACCACAAGGACGGTATATGACAGTCTTGATTTCTCCTCCGTCGTAAGGATGGATTATCTTTATTGGGATAAAAAGCTTTACTTGAACGAGATAAACACGGTGCCCGGCTCCTTTGCGTATTACCTTTTCAGCGACACAATAAGTGGATTAACCGACCTATTGACCGACTTATTGGTAAAAGCAATGGACGATCATCTTCAAAAAATGGGCAGCGAGAGGAGCTTTTCTTCCTCAATTTTATCCCTTGAAGGGGTCAATATAAAAAAGTAAAGACCCCTTAAAAAGAT
>JAFWAM010000208.1 GCA_017507595.1 Clostridia bacterium | reverse complement strand
GTGAAATAATTCACTGCGTGAATTGTGAAATATTGCGCCCTTCGGTCGCAATGTGAAATGAAATTTGCCCACATTCGCGTCAGCGAATATTTCACATTTGCGAAGCAAATATTTCACAGCGTAGCTATTTCACTTGCCCGCCAGGGCAAATTTCGTTGAAAAAAGCACACATTGTCTTGGTAGACAAATGTGTGCTTTTTTCTGGTGGAGCTGGAGGGAGTCGAACCCTCGTCTTGCGGGAAAACCGAAAAGCTTTCTACATACTTAGTCCTTTGTTGATCTCTTGCAAAAAATGGGAAAGGACACCCTCTTTTTGCCGTAAATTACTAAAATCGGCTTTTGGACCGCAATTAAAACCCAAAAGCAGTTCTCCGTCTGAAATCATGCCCTGAGCGTGGCCGACGGAACTCCCCGTCAGGACAGGCGCTATAATTAAGCAGCCAAAGCTAATCTGTTATTGTTAGCATTTAAATTTAATTTTCCGTTTTAACGAAGCCGAGCCTTCGGTATGCTTGCACCCTCCCTTTCTCTCTCAGTCGAATCCGGTGCAGCCCCATAGATATTAATTTTTTTATAAGATTTTTGTGCGAAAAACGGCCGATAACCGACCTATAGGCAAGTTTTCGCCCTCCCCACGCCACCTTTTGAGAAGGGGCGCGGGGCGTTGAATAAATTAATTTAGTAGGTAAGCTTTCTGAAGCTCCCGTCCTTTTTGTGTATTACGATAAAGCCGTCCTGATTGCCCGCAACCTTTTTTGCGTAATCAATTGCTTCCTGCTGGGTCTTGAAAAGCTTTAGGGCCTTTTCGGCACCCTCTGCCTTGACCTGCCACATATTATCGTCGTTTCTTTGTGCGATATGGTACTTTTTAGCCTGCTCCTTTTTGGGCGCAGCGGCCTTTTCGGGGGCTTTTTTTACAGGCTCAGCAACAGGCTTTTCATCCTTGTTAACAGCTTTTTTAGTCGCCGTAGCCTTTTTTACCGTTTTGTCCTCTTTACCCTTTACCGTTGCCATAAAATTCCTCCTATAAGTATTTTTTTATTTCACGCGCCGTCTGGCGGGCGATATCTCGGTTTTGAATAGCTTCCTTTTTGTCGTAGGTATGCTTACCCTTGCAAAGGCCCAGTTCCATTTTGATGAGGGAGCCGCTTAAGTATATCTTTAGCGGTACAAGGGTATAGCCCTTTTCCTTAACCTTTGCGGAAAGCTTTGTTATTTCGCGCCGGTGAAGAAGAAGCCGCCTTTCACGCTTGGCCTCTTTAGTGTTGTAGGCGCTTGCCCTTTCGTATACGGCGATATGCATATTTTTAATAAAGACACTACCCTTATAAATTGAGCAGAAGCTGTCCTTTAAGGAAACGTTGCCCGCGCGGATAGACTTGACCTCTCCCCCGTCAAGGGAAATGCCTACCTCAAGGGTGTCCTCTATAAAATATTCAAATCGTGCCGATTTGTTTTCAGTAATAACCTTCATCTTTTAAATTTTACCATACTTTTTTGTTTTTTGCAAGTGTCTTTTTAAAATCGCGGGCATAAACTCTGCCTTGCGCTCGGAAATATCACAGCCGATCACGGCAACCGCCATCTTATCACCCAGCTTGTAGGATTTTTTCTTGCTTTTAAGGGAGAAGCTTCCCTCGTCGTATTCAAAAAAGCCGCCGGGCAAAAGCTCTATGGGGACGAAGCCCTCGCAGGTGTTTTCAAGCTCCACCCAAAGGCCGTGCTGATTGACGCCCGATATGACGCCGACAAATTCCTCACCCAAAAATCCTTCTAAATACTTGACCTTATATAAGTCGCAAACGGCACGCTCTGCCTCGTCGCAAAGCCGCTCCCGATCGGAGGATCTTTTGGCCGCTTCACGGTAAAAGTCGTCGTATAGGTCGGTTATTTCACCTATCCTGCCGTTGATGGCTGCCTTTAATACCCTGTGACAAAGAAGGTCCGGATACCGTCTTATGGGGGAAGTAAAGTGACAGTAGCATTTTGACGCCAACCCAAAGTGGCCTGAATTTTCAGTTGAATACACGGCTTTTTTCATGGAGCGGAGCATGGCCCTGTTGACGACGGCAAACTTATCCGTCCCCTCAAGATCCCTTAAAAGCCTTTGATAGTCCTTGGGGTAAAGCTCGTCACGGCGCCATTGGACGTTTATGCCAAGAACCGTTAAAAAGTCCTTGAACTGTTCTGTCTTGGCCCTGTCGGGCTTGTCGTGGACCCTGTACACGCAAGGAAGCCCCATATAAAACAGATATTCGGCAACCGTTTCGTTGGCGAGGATCATAAACTGCTCTATAAGCTTGGTGGCGTCGGTGGCCTTGTGAAGCCCCACCGTTATTTTTTCGCCGTCAAAATACACGTCGCTTTCGGTTGCGGCAAGATCAATATACCCTTCCCTTTGGCGACGGGCCTCTAAGACGGTCTTAAGCCTTAACATTTCAAAAAGGGTGGGTGCCACGTCGGCGTATTCCTCGGCAGCGGCCTCGTCTCCGTCAAAAAGCGCCTGCACCTTCTGATAGGTCAGCCTTTTGCAAGACCTTATAAAGCTTTCGACAAGGTTTTTGTCAACAACGTTACCATCCCTGTCAATTTCCATGAAGACTGAAAGGGTAAGGCGCCTTTCACCCTCGTTAAGGGAGCATATGCCGTTGGAAAGCTCAAAGGGAAGCATTGGAACAACCCTATCGGGAAAGTACGCACTGGTGCCGCGCATAAAGGCCTCCCTATCCATGGCGGAAGACGGGGTAACGTATTCCGACACGTCGGCAATATGGACGCCAAGATAAAAGTTGCCATTTTCCTTTACGGTAAGGGAAACTGCGTCGTCAAAGTCCTTTGCCGTGTCGCCGTCAATGGTAAAAATCGTCTCATTTTCGAGATTAAGTCGGCCTATAAGCCTGTTATCGCCCACTTCTTGTTCAACGCGGGCACTTTCCGTCTTGACGGCCGCAGGGAACTCATCCACTATTCCACAGCTTAAAATTATACTGTTTTCCTCAGCGGAAAGCTCAAAGGCCCTGCCAAGGTAAGCGGCAATCTGCCCCACCGGGCAGGATTTTTTAGGAAAGTCCGTTATCCTGACGAAAAGCTTGTCGCCCATTTTTGGCGTAAAGCCGCCAAGATCGCTTAATAAAATATCCGATAGATAATGCTTATCGTCGGGGCGCAGATAGGAAAAAGCCCCCTCCGTAAAGTAGGTCCCCGCAAGGGCCTTTATGGTGTGATCAAGGATCTTTAAGACGATGGCGCTGTCGTTTTTGCCCGACCTGCCGCCGATAACGGCACATTCGCACACGTCCCCGTGGAGGGCGTATCCCATATTTTCGCGTGATACGTAATAATCGCCCCCGTCGGTTACCAGAAAGCCAAAGCCCCTTTCGTTTACCCGCATTTCGCCGACGACCACCTCAGCCGCCGCCCGAAAAGCAGGGTCTTTAAACCTTTCGGCCTTGCTGAGGCGGTACCTGCCCTTAGAGATATAAATGATATTTTCCTTGGCAAGCCTTGACAAAACCCCATGCAAAAGTCGGCGGTCGCCCTCGGTGACAAGACCTTCCGCCGCGGCGATATCCGTAAAGGAAAAATCCTCGTAATCGCCCTTTCTGAATTTTTTTGCCAATCTGCCTTCAAGTGACATAATAAAGCCTCAATCTACAAAAAAACGACCGCCGAAAAAAGCAGTCGTTTGTTTATCATGGTTATTACCCAATTATAATAAAATACCGGGGAGCTGAAGCACGAAGAAGCCAATCATCAAAACTGCCATAACGCCAAGGCAGATGTAGGTAAGTCTTCTTAACTTGCTTTCAAGGGTCTGACCCTTTTCTTTGTTGTGGTAAGTTTCAGCTGTGCTGCCGAGGGCGCTGATACCGTTAGAGTTGCCCGGTTGGATCAAAACGACTATAACTACAAAAATTGCGCATAAAGCTGCACCGATAATGCAAACAAGACTTAAGGTCTGATAAAGCCAGTAGGGTGCAAGTAAATTAATCAACATAATATAATCTCCATTAGGTTTTTCTCAAAATGCTATAAAATTATAACACATAAAAAGGGTTTTAACAAGCATTTTTGAATAAAAAACTGTTTTCTTTAAGGTTTTTGGATTGATTTTCTTTAAATATATTTTATATAAATAACCAAACCGACCTAAAGCCGGCAAAAATCCGCCGTGACTTTAGGCTTTTTTTGTTAAGCTTAGTCTTCAAGGAGGGATTTGCCCGTCATGTCCTCAGGGACGGTCTCGCCCATGACCTGTAAAAGCGTAGGGGCAACGTCGGCCAGAATACCGCCCTCTCTCAAAGTCTTTCCAACGTAGTCTTCTCCCACCAAAATAAAGGGAACGGGATTGGTGGTATGGGCCGTGAAGGGGCTGCCGTCATCTGCAACCATCATATCGGCGTTGCCGTGGTCGGCAGTTATCAAAAGGGTACCGCCCTTTCCTAAAACGGCGTTTACCACCTTGTCAACACACTCCTCTACCGTAGAAACAGCCTTAACTGCCGCATCCATAACGCCCGTGTGACCAACCATGTCACAGTTGGCAAAGTTAAGGATGATAACGTCAAACTTGTCGCTGGCGATCTCCTCAAGGACCTTTTCGGTTACCTCGGGGGCGCTCATCTGGGGCTGAAGGTCATAGGTTGCAACCTTGGGTGAAGGGATAAGATCCCTGTATTCGTTTTTGTTGGGGGCCTCTACACCGCCGTTAAAGAAGAAGGTTACGTGGGCGTACTTTTCGGTTTCGGCAATGCGAAGCTGAGTATATCCCTTGTCGGCAAGATACTCGCCAAGGGTGTTTTTAAGGCTTTGAGGCTTAAAGGCGATCCTTACGTTTGTAAAGGTTGCGTCGTAACGGGTAAAGCATACGTAGTATGGATTTAAAAACCCGGTCTTTCTTTCAAAGCCTGAAAATTCACTTTCGGAAAATGCGCGGGTGATTTCCCTTGCACGGTCGGGACGGAAGTTATAAAAAATTATGGAATCCCCTTCCCTAATAAGCCCAACGGGGTTATCCCCTTCGCAAACGTTGATGGGAAGGACAAATTCGTCCGTAACGCCGTCTTCATAGCTGTCCCTTACCGCCTTAACGGGGTCTGAAACGTGGATTCCGTTGCCAACGGTCAAAGCGTCGTAAGCTTTTTCAACCCTTTCCCAACGGTTGTCACGGTCCATGGCGTAATACCTGCCGTGAACGGTAGCAATTTTGCCAACGCCCGCCTTGTCAAGATAATTTTTAAGGTCTTCAATAAACCCTGCGCCGCTGGTTGGGGAAACGTCGCGGCCGTCAAGGAAGCAATGAACGTATAAATTTTTAACGCCAACCCTTTTTGCAAGGTCAACAAGGCCGTAAAGGTGGGTAATGTGGCTATGAACGCCGCCGTCCGATAAAAGGCCGTAAAGATGAACTGCCTTTTGGCCGTCCTTACACCTTTCCATGGCGGAAACAAGCTCCTCGTTTTCAAAAAAGTCGCCGTCCGAAATGGATTTGGTGATACGGGTAAGCTCCTGATAGACGATTCTGCCGGCGCCCATATTAAGGTGTCCGACCTCGCTGTTGCCCATCTGCCCGTCGGGAAGCCCAACAGACAGGCCGCTTGCCCCGATATAAGTGGAGGGGTATTTTGCAAAAAGTCGGTCTATAACACCCTTATTGGCAATTTTTATTGCGTTGCCGTCGGCGCACTCACGGTTGCCGTAGCCATCCATAATAACTAAACAAACAGGTCTTGTCTTCATAACTCCTCTTGATAAAACTTTTATTTTTTTACTATTATATACCTTTTGGCCGCTTATTGCAAACGGACAAATGGGAAAATGCTGATTTTTTTACCATGAAAAAGCTGTCTTATTCACTTTTGATATGGGATATAAGTCTTTCAATGGCCACCCTGTAACCTTCAAAGCCCATGCCCATGACCCTTTCCACGGCGACCTCTCCAATAAAGGAGTGTTTGCGGAAATCCTCCCTTTCCTCAATATTGGAAAGATGGACCTCAGCGCAAGGAAGGTTTGCGCACTTAAGGGCGTCAAGGATGGCTATACTTGTGTGGGTGTAGGCCGCGGCGTTGATGATAATGCCGTCAAATTTGCCATACGTACCCTGAATTTTTGTCACAAGCTTGCCTTCACAGTTGGACTGAAAGACCTTGACCTTAACCCCTAACCCCTTGGCGGAGCTTTTTATGTATTTAACAAGATCTTTATACGATCTATCTCCGTAAATATGCCGTTCTCTTATGCCAAGCATATTGAGGTTTGGACCGTTAATAACGAGTATCTTCATAATTTAATATCTCCTCAAGGGCCTTTTCCAGGCTGTCGTTTTTTACCGTCACGTGGGCAAAGTCCAAATAAAGGCCGTGCCTTTCTTTGTAAAGAGCCACGTTTTTTTCAGCTGACGAAAGGGGTCTTCCCTCTGTTTCCAAAAGGCTTAAATCACGATCGATATAGTAAACCGTGCCGTTTTGCCAGAGTGGGAATTTATTCTTTTCGTCCTTTACAACCCCGCCGCCCGTTGCAATAACGGCTCCTCTTTGTTGGGCGGCCTTTAAAAGGGCCTCTCTTTCCATTTTTCTGAAACCTTCTTCGGAAAATTTATTGAAAATTTCCTCTACCGTCATGGCGTTTTCACGGCAAATCTCCGCGTCGGTGTCGATTAACGGCATATTTTTAATTTTTGCAATCATCTTGCCAAGGGTGGTTTTGCCCGACCCGGGCATACCGACAAGGACTATGTTTTTTATCTCCTTAATAAGGCGACGGACGGTTTTTTCAATAATATTTTTATCAATGCTTTTATCTAAAAAGATCTCCTCCGCAAAAACGGCCTGGGCAACAAGCATACGTATGCCGCCACCGTATTTTACCCCCAGAAGATGGGCGTCAAACAAAAGCCTTGTCATAAGCGGATTGTATACCACGTCGAAAACCCCTTCAAGGCGAGGAAATTTTTTAAGATCCACAAGGACGTCCTCACCCCTTGGATGGGTGCCAACGGGCGTGGTGTTTACCACCACCTGGGTATCCGTTTGGTCGTATACGTTTTGATAGTTTATCGGGCCGCCCCTTGAAACCACCGTGATTTTTTTTGCGCCAAGGTCCTCAAAAAGGCATCTTGCGGTCTTCATCGTGCCGCCGCTTCCTAAAATGAGGACCGATTTATCCTTTACCGTAACGCCGGTTTTTTCAAGGGCGTACTTAAGCCCGTAATAATCGGTGTTGTACCCGATAAGCGCGCCGTTGCGGCGCACCACCGTGTTAACCGAGCCTATCCTTTTCGCCAAAGGCGACAGGTCGGCGAGATATTTTATTATATTTTCCTTGTGGGGGGCCGTCACGTTGAAGCCTTTAAGGTTGGTCTTTTTGATAAAATCCTCAAGCCCGTCCGGCGTCACAACGTAATTTTCATATGAACAAAGCCCCAACTGCTCGTGTATCATTTTGGAATAGCTATACCCCAAAAGTCCGCCTATAAGCCCGTAATCCATAATTTATAAGCTCTCCTGACGGTCGGTGCAAAGGGAGATAACGCCCTTTATAAAGCGCTCCAGATCGTCTTTATTTTCCTCTTTACAAAGCCCCCTTGCCCGGTCGATAACGACCCTTTCCCTTTCCCCGTTTTTAACGGGAAGACCAAGGGCTTTTTTCTCCCTGCCGATGCGGTCGACAAGCTCAAGGCGCCTTTCAAAAAGGCGGACAAGCTCCTCATCGACAAGATCAATTTCCTTTCTTAACAAATCAATTTCCTTCATAATATATCGTAGATAACAATTGCGCTGACCGCTTCCACCACGGGGACAACCCTTGGCAAAATGCAGGCGTCGTGGCGACCCTGAATCTTAAGGGTCTGATCCCGTCCGCTTTCAAGATTGACGGTTTTTTGCTCCTTGGAAATAGACGGCGTAGGCCTTACCGCCAGGCGGAAGGTTATGGGCATACCGTTAGCAAAGCCGCCGTTTATGCCGCCGCTGTGGTTTGTCCTTGTCCTTATAAGGTCGCCGTCGTAATACATGCTGTCGTTTGCCTGGCTGCCCTTCATCACCGCAAGGCCAAAGCCGCTGCCAAAGGAAACGCCTTTAACCCCCGGTATAGCAAAAAGCATCCGTGACAAAAGCCCCTCTATACTGTCAAAAAGGGTGCTGCCCGTGCCTGCGGGGACGCCTTCGATAACGCACTCTATAGCGCCGCCAACCGAGTCACCCTCGCCACGGGCCTCCGAGATCTCCTCTAAAAAGTCGTTTTTCGATCTTTCGCTGAGGGCGGGAAAGTCATCAAGCACCTCAATGGGGCTGTCAAAAAAATCCTTACTTTGATAGCTTTCGCCCACTACCCTGCCGACTTGAGAGATATACGCCTTGATTTTAATGCCTCTCTCCTCAAGGCGCTGCTTGCATATGCCACCGATGGCGGTAATGGGTGCCGTCATCCTGCCGGAGCATTTGCCCCCACCCCTTAAGTCGGCGTCCTTGCCGTACTTTACCACCTGGACGAAATCCCCGTGGGAGGGTCTTGGCAAAACGGCGTTCTGACAGTAAGATGACGAGTCCACGTTTTTATTTTCAAAATACAGGGCGCCGTCACCGCTTATGCCGTCCGACAGGGGAGGATCGAAAATCACCTTGTCGTCCTCTATCCTTTGGGTGGAAAAAACCGACACGCTTGCTCGCCTTTTGTTGACGAACTTTTGCAAAAGGTCAAAATCAACCTTGCCCTCAAGGCCGCAAAATCTCGCCCCCACCCTGTCTTGGTGAGAGCCGCCAAAAAGCTCAAATGAAATTTTATTTCCCGAATATTTCATTCCGTCGTTCACGAGAATTTTCCCCCAAGCTTTTTATAGTCCTCAAAAAAGCCCGCGTAGGCCTTTTTTACACTTTCCTCACCGGTGATAGTTGCGCCAAGATCTGACGCGCCGGCCATAATAACAGCGGCTTCCACCATGCGATGATCGCGAAAATCAAGACACGTACCGCCTTTTACGTGACCACCGCTTATAATGATTGAGTCGCCGTCAAGCCGCCACGGAACTGAAAATCCCGACAAAAGCCTTGTTATTTCCCAAAGCCTGTCACTTTCCTTATAGACCAATCTTTTTATGCCGCTTATTCGGCTTTCACCCTCAATATACGCCCCCAGAACGGCCAGCATGGGCCCAAGGTCGGGGCAGTTGTCAACGTTAAAATCAAAGGGCTTAAGGTCGCACTTTTCAACTGTAACGGAAGGCTTGTTTCCGCCGCAAAGGGTAACCCTTGCGCCAACGCCGTCAAGAAGATCGGCGATTATCCTGTCGCCCTGCAGGGTGCCATAGCTTAAGCCGTTTACCGTAACCTTACCCGAAATTGCGGCGCCCACCAAAAGACTTGCGCCGTTGGACCAGTCACCGTCAACCGTAAGGCTTGTATGCTTATATTTTTGACCGCCGGGGACAAAATATCCCTCTTTGATCCTTTCTACCCTTACGCCGTAGGCCTTAAGGATATTGACCGTCATATCGACGTAGGGCCTTGACTTAAGCTCTCCGTCAAAAAACACGCGGCTGTCGCCGTCAAGAAGGCAAAGGGCCATCAAAAGCCCCGTGCATACCTGGGACGATCTTTTTACGTCAACGGTATAATCCCCGGGAACAAGCCTTCCGTCAAGATAAACGCCGTCTTCCTTTAAGCCTACCCTTACCCCGTGTCCGTCAAGGGCGTGGGCAAGATCAAACAAGGGTCTTTTTAAAAGAGAAGATCTTCCGCTTAGCTTAAAGCTGCCGCCGATGGCGGCAAGCACGCATGAAAGCACCCTGAAAACCGTTGCGCTTTCACCGCAAAAAATATTAAGCCTATTAAGTTTATCCCAGCGCCCAATCTCGTCCAAAGCCCGATCAATAACCGCAAAATCCTCGCCTATAAGCCCGTTATCGCCATTTTTTTGATAACAGCCCGACAGATAATCGCATATTGATTTGCGGATATATACCGACTTTGAGGGGGAAGATACTACCTCCCCAAAAAGGCACACGCCTCCCTTAACTATCAAAACAAAGCCCCTTTAATTTTTCTATATCGACCGCTTTTGTAAAGCATTTTCCCACCCCGAAGACAAGGGCGAGAACAACGTCGTCGGCCCGCATTTTTTTGTCGGTGGCAACAAAGCCCAAAAGCTGTTCCGCCGAATACGGGCAAGATCTTTTATCCAAAAACCCGTCCACAAATTTACAGAGGTTTTCATACTCCCCCTTGGGCAGGTATTCCATTTTCAAGCTCAGATCAAGTATGATCTTAAGGCCGTACAGAACCCCCTCGCCGTGGGGCACGGTGTATCCGCTTGCCACCTCTACCGCGTGACCGAAGGTATGTCCGAGGTTTAAAAGCCGCCTTTTGGCCTTGTCTTTAAAGTCCTCGCTGACAAACTGTGCCTTGACCCGTATGCATCTTTCAACCATCTCCGAAAGGGGTGCGCC
>JAFWAM010000207.1 GCA_017507595.1 Clostridia bacterium | reverse complement strand
GAATTTGAAAGCCCTACTAAGTGCGAGGATCGCACATGACCGGGCAAATGCAAACGTGCTAAGCCAAAACCCTTATTACAAGCAGAAAAGAGCAAGAGTAAAAGGATAAACCTCCTTCTATTCTTGCTCTGTTCGTTTTTTATGAATGAATTGATGCTTACGCATCATGAATTGGCTCCGCCGTGATTTCTCGCTTCGCTCCATGAATTGAATTGCAACCAATGTGCCGTAAGGCACAATTCATGCCGCAGGCAATTCACGAAAGCACACTTTCAATTCATGCAACCGCAAGGTTGCAATTCATTGCGTGTTCTCCGTTTAGGATAACACGCATATGCGCTTGCTTTTTTGTTTTGATTGAAAAATAGCCCTATCATTTATTGCTGCGGATATTGATTTATTGTTTAACGTATGGTATAATGATTATTAACGTTACGCATAATTTGCGACGGGAGGTATTATCGTGCTGAATTTTGACTCCGTACAATTTAAAGGGGTTTTTCGCAACTATCAACAAAGGGTTTTGGATAATGCAGACAAGCATCTTAATGACGGCAAGATAAATATTGTTGCCGCCCCGGGAAGCGGAAAAACCGTCCTTGGATTAGAGCTTATAAGACGCCTTGCCTCGCCCTGCATGATATTTTCCCCGACCACCGCGATCCGCCAGCAATGGGGCGAACGCTTCAAGGATATGTTTTTGAACGATCCTCAGGATTTCGGCTTGCTTTTTTCAAACGATCTTCGCAACGTTAAGCTTGTAAACTCTGTAACCTATCAGGCCCTTTACAGCGCCATTGAAAAGGCTATGCCCGAAGACGGCGATAACTATGCTGACGTGGATATTTTTAAAACCATAAAAGACTTCGGTATAAAAACCATTTGCCTTGACGAGGCACACCACTTGAAAAATGAGTGGCAAAGGGCCCTTGAAAAATTCATATCCGCCCTTGACAGAAATATAAAAATCATATCCCTTACCGCAACCCCGCCTTACGACGCCGAGGGCAACGAGTGGAACAGATATACAAGCATCTGCGGGGAAATTGACGAGGAGATCTTCGTGCCTGAGCTGGTGGGGCAAAACACCCTATGCCCACATCAGGACTACGTGTTTTTCAATTACCCGACCGAGGCTGAGGAGCAAAGCTTTAACGATTATAAAAAGAGCGCTGCAGAGGCCGTAAACGCCATCGGCAAGCTCGACCTGATCAATAAGGTTTACACAGCCCTTAACGGCGAAAAGGATTACGAAACCTTGTTTTCAGCCGCAAAGGAATACATATCCCTTGCGACGCTTTTGACCTTTTACGGCTATGAGCTTAACAAAAAGCTAATCAAAGAAATTACCGCCAAAAAGGGCTTGCCAAAATATAAAATAAGCCACGCCCAAACGGCGTTAAGCTTCCTGCTTGACGGGGCGATCCTTTCAGAGGAGGAAAAGGAAGAAATAATCTTCTTGCTGAAAAGCCACGGGGTTTACGAAAGGAAAAAGGTTTGCCTTGAGCTGAACAGCAAGCTTAAAAGAACCCTTATATCATCGGTTGGGAAGCTTCAAAGCATACGGCGTATCGCCGCCTGTGAGGCCACCTCCATGGGCAACGACCTGAGAATGCTTATACTGACCGACTATATAAAAAAAGAAGCACTTGACCGCATTACCATGACTGCGGAATTTAACTCCATCAACGTCGTCAGCATTTTTGAAACCCTTCGCCGCGCCGATCTGAAGGTAAATATGGGCGTGCTTTCGGGCACCCTCGTTATCCTGCCCAAGTCAGTTGACCTTTCCCACGTCAAGCATAAGAAAGAGGATATCCCCGGAACAAATTATTGCACGGTGGATTTCCCCGGCGGCACCTATCACAGCGTGAGCTTGGT
>JAFWAM010000016.1 GCA_017507595.1 Clostridia bacterium | reverse complement strand
CGGCCTGTACCGGTGGCACGGCTGCAACGACCCTTGGCGGCGCATACTTTTTATCCACCCCAAGTGAGCTTGGCATCGGCACCGTTGACGAAACGGTAACCTACACCGTGGATTTCGTAAACGACACCACCGCGGCAAATAAGTACGAATTTTCAATTGACCTGCAATCAGGCACCTATACCCAGCACCTTACAAACGCCGTTTACGGCGAGGGTGAAGAAAAGGTCTCCTGCTATATGCTGGAAACTGAGCTTCTTACCACCCTTACCTTCACCTTTGACGGCACCACCACCGAGGTTTTTTACGACGCAATCAAGACCCGTGCTTACTTTAAGGGTGTTAACGAAAGGCTTGCGCCCATCTACAGCGAAAAGACCGTTTCATCCCACGCACCTTACGTTGACAGGGCCGGAAACAAGTCTGTCGTCGAGTACGAATATACCGTAAAAACCCTTTACGGCGGGGAAGACGCAACTGTGACCTTTGACGGGGTCAAGGGCCAATACGACCTTGCCGACGGTGACAAGGTATACGAGGGGTATAACGACGCAAGCTATTACTTTGACAACGAAATGATGGTGTTCATGCCCAGGGCTATTAAGCTTGTGGACACCTCAAGCCTCACCTTTGACGTGATCGACGCCGTTACCGGTAAAATGAGGACCTTAACCATGGCCGCCGACGCCGAGCAGCCCACCGCCGACCTTATCTTTGACAGCGCAAGCCAGGAAAGTGGCGTCATCAAGCACGGCTACACCCGCAACGGCCACAAGGGCGTTTACAAAAACGATAAGGGTCAGCAGGTTATCCCCTGCCAGGCCGTAAGCTTTGCAATTTCCGGGTCCTTTTCAGGCTCCCCCATCAAGTGCTGGTATGCAAAATCCGACCTTGAGGATGAAAATTGCCGCATGATCAAAATGGAAGTTTCCGCGCCATATTCTATCGGCACGTTTATTTACAGCATAACGGACACAACCACCAAATAGAGTTTTACGCGCCCGAAGCCCTCAGATGCTTTGGGCATGTTTATATAGGCCGCCCTGAAATTTTACGGGCAAAAGGAGGTATCAAATGTCAGACGAAATGGAAAAATTAACCCAATCGGAAGAAACCGTGTCGCAAAAACCCAACTACGTATCTGAAATTATCTCCATACTTGAAAGCAACCTTCCTAAGGAAGATCTTTCTTTAAGCCTCCGCGCCTTCCACGAGGCCGACCTTGCCGACGCCCTTGAAGGGCTCAACAAGGACGACAGGTTAAAGCTTTACCGCATCCTTGGCGACGAGATGGTATCGGAGATCTTCTCCTACCTGGAGGACGTTGAGGAATACATTGAGGAGCTTTCCTTAAACCGCGCCGCCGACATCATTGAGGAGATGGACGCGTCCGAGGCTTTAGACGTCCTTGAAGAGCTTGACGAGGAAAAGCGTGAGCAGATCATCGAGCTTTTAGATGAGGAATCTTTAAAGGAAATTGAGCTTATCGACGCCTACGACGAGGACCAGATAGGTTCCAAAATGACCACCAACTTCGTTACCATCGGCCAAAACTTTACCATAAAGGAGGCCACGAAAAGCGTCATCACCCAGGCCGCCGAAAACGATAACATTTCCACCGTTTACGTGGTAAACGCCGACCAGACCTTTGTTGGGGCCACCACCCTTCGCGACCTTGTTATTGCCCGCGGAAGCGACTCGCTTTTGTCAATCGTCACAACGGCTTACCCCTTCTTTTACGCTGACGAGCAGGTTGACGAGTGTATCGAAAGGCTTAAGGACCTGTCGGAAGACTCCATCCCCATCCTTTCCCGCGACAATAAAATTTTGGGCGTCATCACCGGGCAGGAGCTTGTTGAGGTCGTCGATGAAGAGCTTTATGACGACTACGCCAAGCTTGCAGGTCTTACCGAAGAAGAAGATCTTGACGAGCCCGTTTTGACCTCCGTCAAAAAAAGGCTTCCCTGGCTGTTGATACTTATGGGGCTGGGCCTTTTGGTTTCCACGGTGATTGGCACCTTTGACCCGATTATCAACGCAATACCCTTTATTTTTTACTTCCAGACCCTCATACTCAATATGTCGGGTAACAGCGGCACCCAAAGCCTTGCCGTTACCATAAGGGTCATCGCCCAGGACGGCGGAAGAAAAAAGTGGCAGCTTGTCGCAAAGGAACTTAAAGTCGGTCTTTTAAACGGCTTGATGGTCGGGCTTTTAACCGCTGCGGTCACGGCACTTTATATGTGGCTTTTAAAGGATCTGACCTTTACCACAAGCCTTGCCATAAGCGGATGTATCGGGCTTTCACTTATGACGGCCATGATAGTTTCTTCCCTTTCAGGCTCCCTTATCCCCATCTTGTTTAAAAAGCTTAACATTGACCCTGCTGTTGCCTCCGGCCCCATGATAACCACCCTTAACGACCTTATTGCCGCCTCTGTTTATTACGGGCTGTGTTATTTGTTTATTATCAAAATCTTTACCCTTTACGGAATATGATAAATAAAAAAGCAAGGCCTTATTATAGGACTTGCTTTTTGTTGTATTTGCCTGCTTAAAATTGTAAAAAATAACGAATAACGGGCTTATAGCCTGACTTTTATTAATTTTTACTCACCAGTGTAATTATAGGTTATAGTATAATTACCCGTATAAAAATCCCACTGCGTATCCTTTGTTATATCGTTCCATTGTGCCTGTGACCCGCGATATTTAATATTCGTCAAACTACTACAAAATCCAAACGCAGCATGACCAATAGTAGTTACACTAACAGATATAACAATGCTTGCTAATCTTTCGCAATAATAGAACGCTTTATTACCAATAGATGTTACGCTGTCGCCTATAATCACATTTGTTAAGCTATTGCAACCACCGAACGCAAATTCACCAATACTAGTTACGCTATCAGGAATAACAACATTCTTCAATCTACTATAATCCTGAAAAGCACTATTTGCTATTATTTTTGTATCAGTATGAATATTTATGGTGGAAATATTATCGTCGGTGCCTTCAATTAAGGCAAAATATGGGTTATTTTTTGATCCTAAATATTTGACATTATCATATACGTTGAATTGTAAACTGTCGCAACTATCAAACGCACCCTCGCCAATAGAAGTTACACCTTCACCCATTACAACACTTGCTAACCTATAGCAACCATAAAACGCACCCTCACCAATAGTAGTTACACTAACAGGTATAACAATGCTTGCTAATCTTCCGCAATTAAAAAACGCCTGCTTACCAATAGAAGTTACGCTGTCAGGAATCACCACATTTGTTAAGCTGCAACCAGAAAAAGCAGAACCACCTATTGTGGTTAAGTTTTTCCCCATAACCAGGCTTGTTAAGCTATTACAACTATCAAACGCATGATAACTAATAGTTATCAAATTATCAGGTAAAATGACTGATGTTATATTATTGTTATCATAAAATGCCTCATTATAAATGACGGTTACGGGTTTGCCTTGATATTCTTCAGCAATAACTACGGTTGTATCAGTACCTTCATAACCGATAACTTCAGCATAAGTGCCGTCAGCTGACAAGTCGTAAATAACGCCAACGGTTGAATTTAGCGGGCGGTTGCAGGTTGAACAAAAGCCGTTTACGTTTTGGTGGGCTGAATAATCACTTGAAGCATCACAGCCGCAAACTGCTTCGTGCCAGTGTGCAATGCTGTCATACGACCAATCTTCAGAATACGTATGGGCGATTGTACCGCCGTAATTAAAGCTTTCCGTGCCCGCCTTGCCGCATTCACAGGTTTTATAGTACTGTGCAGGCTTGGCGCAGGTTGCGCTTTGCTTTAAGTATTCTGCGCGGGCAACTTCCTTATCAAAAACGTGCGGTATCGTATCAACGTAGTTATCAAAATAGCTATAACTGCACGCACAAACGTATAGCGTATAACCCTTTGACGTACAGGTTGGTGCAACTGTAGTAGCAACAAAGGTGTGGTCCTTTTTACTGCCTATATCACGTGTTGTGGTTGTTTCAGTGCAGCCTTCACGCGTGCATTTTGCCGTTTTTGTTCCGTCTGCCTGACAGGTTGCGTTTCCGTCTGAAACGTAAGCAGAAAATTCATGACCAAGCTCCGGCACAACCTCTTGCTTAACGATAATCTTTTCACAAACGGAGCAATGCCGT
>JAFWAM010000206.1 GCA_017507595.1 Clostridia bacterium | reverse complement strand
CTATGGTATGAATTTCGTCAACGAAAAGAATAATATCGCCCCTTTCTTTGACGTAGTTTATGGCAGCCTTGAATCTTTCCTCAAACTCGCCTTTATACTTTGCACCGGCCATTATGCCCGTCATATCAAGGGTAAAGACCGTTTTGTTGCGAAGGCTGATGGGAACGTCACCGCCGGCTATTTTTTGAGCTAAGCCCTCGATAACGGCGCTTTTGCCGACGCCGGGCTCCCCGATAAGGAGTGGATTTCTTTTAGAGCGTCTTGAAAGGGTCTGGATAACCCTGTCGATCTCCCTGTCGCGACCGATGACCGGGTCAAGCTGGTTAAGTCTTGCCTTTTTAGTAAGATCTTCACCGAAGCGGAAAAGAACCTCGTCCTCCTCTTGTGCGGCCGCTGTATGGACGTTTTTGGACGCTGCAGGCTTATACTGAGCGGGCGAAGACGTAAAGGATGGACTTCCGCCGCCCAAAGAGGATCTTGGGGGCGGCACGTTTGTTGCCGTCATATTGGATAGATCTGACACCATAGTGTCAGCTTCCCTTAAAAGGCCCTTGAAATCAACGCAAACGGCCTTTACAATGTCTGTTGCTACACATTCAGTATGTAAAATGGCGTACAGCAAATGCTCGGGCGCAACAAATTTACAGCCCGATTCTATGGCGACCTGCTCCGAATAGTTTACCATGTTTTTAGCACGGGGAGTAAAGCCTTCCTTAGTGTAATTGACGTCGATATTGTCAGAAAGACGTTTGTAGTAGGACACGGGGGTTATACCGTAAGCCTTAAGGGTTTGGGAGCAGTTTGAATTTGCTGACAGAATTGCCGCAAGCAAAAATTCCGAAGCGATATATTTGACGCCGTACTTTGCGGCAATATCCTTGGCATCGGTCATAACCTTGACGTATGCAGTTGTTGTCCTTGAATTGTTTGCTGAATAATTTTCCATTTTTAGCCTGTAATTGACGTTAAGCCTCGGTTACCGCCATTGATCTTAAGGCGGCCTTAACGTAGGAAGCGCGTTTTTCATCCTCCCCATCGCCCGACACGCCGCCGCTGTTAAGCAAAAGGGTGGTGCTTCTCGCGGTGACGGCAAGGTCGTCTATCTGGGAGGAATTGTTACATATGATTATCCCAAGGGATATGCCCAGCTTGACCTTGGAAATAAGCTCACAAAACTCACCGTAAGGGAGTATTACGCTGTGGGTAAGGATACCAAGGGCACGAAGGCAATCATCCCGTGTGCGGGATTTCTGCAGGTTGTAGTTGTATATGCGAAGCTCGTTTTCCTCATCACAGACGGAGAGGGCGAACTTTTTAACGTTGTCGATAATCTTTTTCGGATCGCCGATGGTGACAGCGTTGCTGATCTGGTAATAATAGCATTCGGCATAACTGCCCTCGCCGAGGGCGCCGCGTATAGTGATCCCCTCGTTGGCGGCAAGCTCACTTATCCTGCCGATGCGACCGCCGTAGGTAAGGCTTGGTAAAAACACCATAAGGGAAGCGCGCATACCCGTGCCAAGGTTTGTTGGACAAGCCGTATAGTAAAAGCCGTTTTTTGCGGCGAAGCGGCAATTTGCCCCAAGGATCCTGTCAAGGGAGGATATTCTTGCAAGACAGCCCTCAAAATCCAGACCCTTTACCATGCATTGTTCACGGACGTGATCTTCCTCATTGATCATAACGGACAGCAAGCCGTCCTTTGACATTGCCACGGCGCCGTAGGGCGACGATGAAAGGTTTCTCGAAATGACGTACCGCTCAACCAAAGAAGCCTTTTCGCTTTCGGTCAAAGCGTTCATAAAATGGTAATCAAAGCCACCAAGCCGTTTGAGTACGGATATGCATTTTTCAACGATCTCACCTTCCACGGGGGTACCGCGGATCATGGACGGAAAGTTGTAATCCGAAAGGTTGCGGGCAAGGCGGATGCGGGTGGATATTACTACGTCGTTATTCATCAGCCCTCACCCCTTCTTTGAAGAACCTCTATAAGGGGCTTTAATTCTTCCTGAAAATCAACGTAGCAATGGGGACAGCCCACTAAAAGGGTGTTCATTATCTCCCCCAAGGTCCTGCCGCAACGGCGGCAAGCACGGGTGTCCTGCTGAAAAAAGGTTTTATAAAACCCGTTGGCGTCTAAAAGATAAGCAGCGTCAACACAGGCCGGGCACACGTGCCCCTCGGTACGGATGTTACCGAATACGCGGACGACAGATTCAGTTGCTTCTCTTTTATGGCAAACGGGACAAATCATCAATATACCTACTAATAAATGATACCTTTTCAAATATATTATAACATTAAATTTTAAAAAGTAAATACCCTTTTGAAAATTTTTAGGGTCATTTTGAAATATTTTATCCCCTTTTTTGCCTTTTTGGTAAAATAAAAACCCACCGCGAGGGTGGGCTTAGGTTTTTTTGAAAATTAATCCTTGATAAGGTCCTTAAGGTATTCCTTAAAGTCAGCCGCAAGCTTCCTGTCGCGAAGGGCGAATTCCACGTTGGCCTTTAAAAAGCCAAGGCGGTCACCCATATCGTAACGGATGCCTTCAAACTCGTAAGCGTAAGCGCCGTTTTGCCTTGCGTCAATATCAAGGGCGTCGGTAAACTGGTACTCTCCGCCATAGCCGGGCTTTAAGTTGCGCATAACGTCAACCATTGTGGGGGCACAAACGTAGCGGCCAAGGGGGGATATATCGCTCTTAACAAGCGCTAAGGGGGGCTTTTCGGTAATGCAAGTGACTGTGTACTCCCTGCCGTCGCGGGCGGAATATTCCACCGAGGCGTATTTGGGGACCTCTTCATGAGGAACTGTCTTTACGCCGATAACGGTTTTTTGAGTCTTTTCGTAAAGGTCGATAAGCTGTTTTAAAACGGGCCTTTCTTCGTTATACATAACGTCGTCACCGAACATTACGGCAAAGGGTCTGCCGTCAATGAATTCTTCAGCGGCCATAATGGCGTCGGCTGTGCCGCGCTGCTCCTTTTGAACGACGAAGTGAACCTTTGCTAAATTTTCGGGAACCTTGATGGCCTTTAAAAACTCCTCCTTGCCGGGCTTTGACAAAACTGCCTCAAGCTGCGGGAAGGGCTTGAAATGGTCTTCGATAATTTCCTTTTTGTGACCTACGACGAAAACTATTTCTTCAATACCGCTTTTGGCGGCTTCCTCGGCGATGACCTCGATAGCGGGGCGATTGACGATGGGAAGCATCGGCTTTGGAACGGCCTTTGTGTAAGGTAAAAATCTTGTGCCGTAACCCGCAACGGGGATAACGGCAAGCTTAACTTTTTCCATATATATCCTCTGATAAAATTGCTGATTGAGCCTGAAATTATTTGGTGCCGAAAATTCTGTCGCCGGCGTCGCCAAGGCCGGGTACGATATAAGCGTGCTCGTTAAGACGCTCGTCTAAGGAAGCGACGAAAATATCAACGTCAGGGTGAGCCTCCTGCATGGCCTTTACACCCTCGGGTGCGGCGATAAGGCACATAAGCTTAATATCCTTGCATCCCCTGTCCTTTAAGAACTGGACTGCGGCTGCTGCGCTTCCGCCAGTTGCAAGCATGGGGTCAACGACGATAAGCTGTCTTTCGGTTGCGTCCTGAGGAAGCTTGCAGTAGTATTCTACAGGCATATGAGTTTCCGGATCACGGTATAAACCGATGTGGCCGACCTTTGCGTTGGGAACGAGGGTCAAAATGCCGTTTACCATACCAAGGCCTGCCCTTAAAATGGGGATAACGCCGATAGCCCTGCCGGCGAGCTCGTAACCGGTGGTCTTGCAAACGGGAGTTTGAATCTCAACGGGGTCGAGGGGCAGATCGCGGGTTACCTCATAGCCCATAAGTAAGGAAATTTCCTCTAACAGTATACGGAAATCTCTGGTGCTGGTGTCAGTCTTTCTCATAAGACTGAGCTTGTGGGCGATAAGCGGATGGTTTACGATTGTTAATTTGCTCATGTTATCCTATCTCCATATTTTATCTAAAATTTTTCTTGTTGTTTAGGCGCAAAAAGCGCAAAATTACCCTTTTTAAGGGTAAAAAACTTCAGTTTAAAGACGAAGGGTCATTGCCGTCCTCGATTTGGGAAAGCTTTTGAACCCTGCGGGTGTGGTTGCCGCCAAGATGTGGCGTGGTAAGAAAAATATCAATGAAATTTTTCATATCGGCAAGAGAGGTAGTCCTTGCGCCCAAGGCAAGCATATTGCAGTCGTTGTGGCTACGGGACATCCGGCATACGTATGCACTTTCGCAGTGGGCACAGCGTATCCCCTTGACCTTGTTGGCGGCAATGGATATACCAAGACCCGTGCCGCATATTAAAATACCAAGGGCGCAATCCCCATCGGCCACGGCCTTTGCGGCCTTATAGGCGTAATCGGGATAGTCGCAGGATTGGTCGCTGAAGGTGCCAAAGTCCACGACCTCATGCCCGAGGGATCTGAGATAGCTGACGATATCTGCCTTAACGGCATAGCCGGCGTGATCACATCCAAAAGAAATTTTCATTTTAAAACCTCTTTCAACATTGACAATATTATTTCGCAGGCGGCAACGAGCTTTTTACAGCAATCGTTGTAAAAAGACTGGTCGCGACCGTATGGGTCGGCGACGTCGCCAAGGCCTGTAAGCTGGTTGATTGAGTAAACGTTTTTATACCCTGCCGAAACAAGCTCCTTCATCTTGGCGTCGGTCATTGCGACGATGGCGTCAAAGCCCTTTGCCTTGTCGACGGTGATCTGCTTGGGGGTAAATTTGCCCGACTTAACGCCAAAGGACAAAAGAGCGAGCTTTGCCTTTGGGTTGAGGTCGGCCTCGGTAACGGAGGTACCGTAGGAGGTTATCCGTACCGAAAGGTCGGGATATTTGCCGACCATTGCTTTTAAAATGTACTGCGCCATGGGGCTGCGACAGGTATTGCCCGTGCAAACGAAGGCAAGAACGGGTTTTTTCTTCATAAAAATACGCTCGGGATCACCCGAAAGCCTTTAAAAAGCGGTTTTCCACACTCAAGGTGACCTCGTCGGAAATCGGAAACTTCAAGCCGATCAAAAGGTCGTATTCCTCTGCAACGTGGAGGCCAAAATAAAGTCTTGAGGCCATTTCGTTGCCCGTGGAGCCAAGGGAGTAGACGTTTAAGCCGTCAAAGTGGACGGCGTCGGCCTCCCGACACATAATGAGAACTTTAAGTCCGTCGTTTTGGCTTTTTTTGTAAAGGTTTTTAACGCCGTCAAAATCCGCACACTCGAAAAGCGCCGTTTTTGTCTTTGGACAGTAATGCCTGTACTTGGTACCGGGCGAGCGCTTGTTTAAATCTGAGGAGGATTGGGCGTATTCACACCGGCCGACGACGGCTTTGACCATTTCGGCGGTGATAAGGCCTTTGCGCAGAATAACGGGACAGTCGCCCGTGACGTCCATAACGGTGGATTCTATACCCCCCTCGCACCGACCGCCGTCCAAAATCATGGAGATGG
>JAFWAM010000205.1 GCA_017507595.1 Clostridia bacterium | reverse complement strand
TGACCGACAGCGACCTTTCTTACGGGGCCGTGCGGCTCGTCGCCGAGGAGATCCGCTTTGGCGTCATGAAGGAGTTCGGCACTATGGTATGGGTTGGTGTCGGTGCCTTCGTCAGCACCTTCTTGTACGTTGAAAAATCCTTCAAGCAGGCCCTTGATGCGGTAAATATCGGTATGAATTACGAGGAGGAGGGCGGCGTTTATCCTTATGCCGACTACCTTATTTACAAGATATTGCAGGACGTCCCCAAGGAAAAGCTTGAAAGCTATTACCTGGGCCTTTTATCTGAGGAGGGTATGCTTTTATTTGAGGACGAGGACATGGACGATACGGTCAAGACCTTTTTCTTAAGCGACCTGAATATCAGCGACGCGTCAAGGCGGCTGTATATGCACCGCAATACCTTAATGTATCGTATCGACAAGATCGAAAGGTCAACAAACCTTAACGTAAAAAGCTTTTCAAGTGCGGTTGCGTACAGGCTTTTGTCAATCATCAAAAAATTGCTTGCAAAATAAAAAAGTCGGCCAATAGGTCGATTAACTGCAGTTTTTTTAAACAATTATTTAATAAAAGGACTTGTTTATGGAAAAGAAAGATAACTTTAAGGGGATAAAAATCGCCCTCGGTATATTTTTATCGGTGCTTTTGCCAACCCTTGCGTTTTTTATGGGCTTTGTCGTTGGCCAAAGGGCTTATCCTGAGGACATCGAAACTATAAATTACATTATCGACATGTACAAAAAGCACTACTACGAGGAAAGCGACGATATCGTTCAGATCATAGAAGACGCCCTTTTGGATAAATATTCCACCTATTACACGGCGGAGGAATACGACCTTATCAAGCAAAGCGCCCGCGGTGCAAGAGAGGGTATCGGCATTTCCGTTTACCCTGAAACAAAGCAGATCGCAATTGTTGCGGGTAACTCCCCTGCAAAAAAGGCAGGGGTTAAGGAGGGGTCATATCTTCTTGCCATTAAGGCTGCTGACGACGTGGATTTTACCCCAATAAACGTTTACGAGGATTTTACCCAAAAGCTTGCCACTATCCCAAAGGATACAGACTTTAGTCTTAAGCTTAAGGAGGGGGATGGGGAAAGGGTGTTCACCCTTCAAAAAAAGCAATACACCCAAAGCTACGTTTCCTATTTTGACGACAGCGGCGAATACGTATTCGAGGGCGAGGGGGATAAGTTCACCCTTACAAGATACGGTGACAACACCACCTATCCCATGGGCGACCGTGATAAGACTGCGCTTATCCGTTATACCGGTTTTAGCGGTAACGAAAAAAATATGAGCGGAAGCTCCGCTCAATTTGCCGCCGTGCTTGCAAAATTCAAATCCGACGGTAAGACCAACCTTATTATTGACTTAAGGGGTAACGGTGGCGGTTACGTAAACATTATGTGCGATATTGCGGCCCATCTTATTGACGGCGAAAAGGGTGCAAGCCTGCCCGTCATGATTGCCCGCGACAAGCACGGCAACGAAACAGTTTATTCAAGCGGGGCGGTAAGATACAGCGACTACGGCTTTACAAGCATAGTCTTTCTTGCGGACAGCGGCTCTGCCTCCGCTTCAGAGGCCCTAATGGGTGCCGTCCTTGACTATGATAAAAACAACATCGTCAACGTCATACTGTCTTTAAGTGAGGAAGACGGTGCGTCAGTTGCAAAAACCTACGGCAAGGGCATTATGCAAACGACCTATGCAAGGGGCTTTACGGGGGCGGCAATAAAGCTTACCACGGCAAAAATCTATTGGCCCGTCAGCGGTATCTGTATCCACGGCGTTGGCATCACGGAGGAGCTTTCCCCAAAGGCCCGTCCTGAAAGCTTCCCCGGCCTTGGGTTTTACGATGCGTTGAGCTACTCCAAATAGCACTCTAAAGAATATAGTATATCGTTATCCGCAATGGGGGCCAAAACCTCCGTTGCGGGATTTTTTTTATCAAAAGTCGGGCTATAGGTCGGTTTTTCTTGGTTTTTGGGAGGAGGATCGGCTATTTTGGACGGTGTTTTTAAAAAGCGTCGACTTAAAAACACCAGGGCAATGGGTACAAGCCTTGACAAAAGGTTTTCCCTGTTAACCTCACCCTTAAGATAGCCGCTAACAAGATCGATGGCGGGTCGCACAAGGGCGCTGTCAATGCCCAGCGGCGAGCAAACCGCGCAAACGTCCTCGTCTGAAAGTCCGTCCAAAAAGGCGGATATTTCTCCGCCGTGGTTTAAGATAAAGTCGTTAAGGGTTTGTGCGACGCTCATTTTTTCCACCTCTTTAACATTATATGGAAATATTTTCATAAATATATTATCAGGAAGGTAAAAAAGTGAATTTTAAAGATTACAAGGCAACGGGGAGGCCTGCGGACAATATTGAACAGGTAAAATCCTCCGATAATCCAATGGGGCTTCTTACGGCGTTTTTAAAAAGCCAGGAGGGTAAAAGCCGTGACCAGATCGTCGCCGAGATAAAGGCTATCGCCACCAAAAGCCGTCGCGAGGGGAAGCTTTCCGATGGCGAGCTTGATAACTTTTACAGGATGTTAAAGCCTGTGTTAAAGGGCGATCAGCTTAAAATTTTAGACGAAACTATTGCTTCCTTAAAGGAGATTTAGCGAAAGCTTTCTTACGGCGTAAAGGAAAAATTCAACCTCCTCAAGGGTGTTCATTTGGGACAAAGATGCGCGTATAAGCCCGTTATCGGCGGTTTTTAAAGCTTTATGCATCAATGGCGCGCAATGAAAGCCGCCCCTTACGCAAAGGGAAAATTTTTCCCATAATATATTTGCCGCCTCAATTGACGGTATCTTTTCAATTTCAAAGGCGACGATGCCGAAATGGTTCGGTCGCGAATATATCTTTATCCCGTCAAGCTTATTAAGCCCGTCGATCATTGCCCCCGTAAGGCGCAAAAGCCATTTTTTACCCGACTCAATATTGTCGTTGACAAAATCAATCCCGGCAAAAAGTGAGGCAATGGCCGGCAGGCATCTCGTACCTGCCTCAAGGATCTCCGGATAGGAGGTGGGCACCGCCATAAAGGTGTCGCCGCCGCTTCCGCCAAGGGTTATGGGTTGAGGGTCAAAGTCATGGGTAAATCCAAGGACCCCAACACCTTGATATGCAAAAAGCCCCTTGTGTCCCGCAAGGGCCATGGCGCTTACGCCGCTGTTTAAAAGATCGGGCTTTTCGTGTCCGCCAAGCTGGGCGCCGTCAACCACTAAGGGGATATGGCCGCAAAGGGCCTTACCAACCCCCTCAAAATCAGCCCGTGCGCCGGTTACGTTGGAAACTGCGTTCATTACCACAAGGGCCGTGTTTTTGGTCACGAGATTTAGAACCTCCTTCGCAGAAACGCTGCCGTCCGGGCTTAAGGGGGCAAACCTAAGCTTTACGCCCCGCTCACGCGACAGCTTGTAAAGCGGTCGCAAAACGCTGTTATGCTCACTTACGGTGGTGACGATCTCAACGTCGCTTTTTGACAAGTCAATGGGCGCGCCAAGGATTGCAAAATTAAGGGCAGAGGTGCATCCATCGGTCAGCACAAGTCGGCCTATATGTCCGTTATTAAGGTATTTTGATAATTTTTTACGGGTTTCAAACAAAAGCTTTTCACCCAAAAGCGACGGGCCGTGACCGCTTCTTCCCGGGTTTGCCAAAAGGTTTTTCATGGCGAAGGTTGCACGTTCAAAGACCGTGTCGGGCTTAAAGCCGCCGCTGGCGGCGTTGTCAAAATAAATCATACATACCGATCCTGATCTATTTTATTACGTCGGTAAATAAAAAATACTTTACTTTAACGGTGACCATGTCAAAATGTTTAGCAGTTTTCAGATCCAAGACAGAGCTTTTTATCTTTATCGACGCCCTTAAATCGAGGGGCGTCCGCGTAACGACGGCCCCCGTCCCTAAGGAGGCCCGTATCGGCTGTGGGCTTTCAGCCGCCTTTGAGGAAAGATTTTTATCCATTTCAAAGGCTTTCATAAGGGAAAAATCCCTTTCAAGCTTTTACGCCATCTATCGGGTGACCAAAAACGGTCAAAGGACGTCGACTTCACAAATATACCCATAATTATGGGTATTTTTTTTGGGTTTGGCGGTTTTTTTTGCAATCAGCAACTCAATCCGCTCTTAAACAATTGAAAAAATCCGCACATTATGGTATAATATCTATTCAAAAAACCTTTTTGGTGTCCTATGAATAAAAAAACCTGTAACCAAATTATGGATATTTTGGCAAAAGCCTACCCGGATGCCCGGCCGGAGCTGGAGTTTTCCTCCCGCTACGAGCTGCTTATTGCCGTCATGCTTTCCGCGCAGTGTACGGACAGGCGGGTAAACCTGGTTACGCGGGTGCTTTTTGACGGCCACAACACACCCGAGACTATGCTGGAATTATCCCAGGAGAAGCTTGAGGAAATTATCCGCCCCTGCGGACTTTTCAGGTCAAAGGCAAAGCACGTTTTGTCTGCATCGCGGGATATTATTGAAAAATTCGGTGGACAAGTTCCCGACACGGTTGAAAAGCTTCAGACTCTTCAAGGGGTTGGCCGCAAGACGGCAAACGTTGTGTATTCGGTTGGTTTTGGCGGTCAGGCAATTGCCGTGGATACCCACGTTTTCAGAGTTTCAAACAGGCTTGGCCTTGCCTCAGCCACTACCCCTGCAAAAACCGAAGAGGCACTTAACCGTCTTATAGACCGCGATTTGTGGGGGAAGGCACACCACTATCTCATTTTCCACGGGCGAAGGATCTGCCACGCCCAGCGGCCGGATTGCGACTTTTGTCCCCTAAAGGATCTTTGCACATTTTATAAAAACGGTGGCAAATTAAAGGGTACGTCTGCAAAAAAAGACGACAAAAAGGCTAAAAAACAAAAAGCATAAATCACTAAAATAAAACACTTATCGTAAGCCCTTTCCAAAAGCCTTGCGGCACGGATAAGGGGCACAAAAAAGAGGTCAGATATGTTTGTCGATAAAGAGCATATAATCGTAAAAGCAGGTAACGGCGGTGACGGCGCAACCTCCTTCATCCACTACAAGGGCGTAACAAACGGCGGCCCTGACGGCGGTGACGGCGGCGACGGCGGCAGTATATATATCGTCGGCGACAAGAGAAAGTCAAGCCTTATTGACTTTATGTATCAAAAAAAGTACTTTGCCCAGAACGGCGGCAAGGGCGGCAATAAAAAATGCTACGGCAAAAAGGGCGAGGACCTTATTATCCCCGTACCCCTTGGCACGGTGGTCAAGGACAGGGCGACGGGTAATATCGTCTGCGACATTTTTTACGACGGCGAAAAGAAGCTCATTTTAAAGGGCGGCGCAGGCGGTAAGGGCAACGTAAAGTTCTGCACCTCCACACGTCACGCCCCCCACTTTTCACAAAAGGGATACGTTACCGAGCCCGTCAGGCTCACCTTAGAGCTTAAAACCATTGCCGACGTAGGCCTTTTGGGTTTCCCCAGCGTAGGCAAGTCCACACTTTTATCTAAAATCTCCGGCGCAAAGCCAAAGATTGCGGCCTATCACTTTACCACCCTGTCACCCAACCTTGGGGTGGTTACCCACTATGATGAAAGTTTCGTTGTGGCAGACATTCCCGGCCTTATTGAAGGTGCGGCCCAGGGCGCAGGGCTCGGTCACGAGTTTTTACGCCACATTGAAAGGACAATGATGCTCGTTCACATCGTTGACATTTCGGGTAGTGAGGGGCGCGATCCTATCGACGACTTTATTAAGCTTAACAAGGAGCTTGCCGATTACAATCCGGAGGTAGCAAACCTTCCCCAGATAGTCGTTGCCAACAAGATGGATATGTACGGCGCAGAGGAAAACCTTAAAGCCTTCAAGAAAAAGTTCGGCAAAAAATATAAGATCTTCCCCATAACCGCCCTTTTGGCCGAGGGGATAGAAAAAATGCTTGACGAGGTGTACGAAACCTTAAAGACATTACCCCCCGTT
>JAFWAM010000204.1 GCA_017507595.1 Clostridia bacterium | reverse complement strand
GTCCCCCACGTTGTATATCCTGTCCATGGGGAAGTTCACGGTTTTTTGAAGCTCCTTAAAAAGAGCAACGTCCCCCACCCTGTCGGGGCTGTGGGCGTCGGAATTTATTAAAAAGTTGACATTGGTGTCAAAAACTTTTTGCCACTCCTCAGGGGTGAGATGGACCTTTTTGGTGCTTATTTCAAGATACGTACCGTAATCTGCGCAACATTGGGCAACCGTTTTAGGGTCGGCAAGGACCAGGTAATTCAAGTGGGTTAAGACGTCAATGGGGTTGTTTTTGATTGCGTTGACGTACACCCTTGTGTTGTAGTCGATAAAGGATTGTGACGGCTTGTCCTTGGAGGCCAAGGCGTTGCCCATCAAAAGCTTGGAAAAATCCTTGAAGGATGAGTACCAGACCGCCCTGTGAATGCCTGCAAGATATACGTCGATGGTGTCGTAATCCTTTTCGGTAATGTCCGACTTTCCGTCCTCGCCTAAAATGTTGGCCTCTATACCGAGCCTTACCGTGACGCCTGCTTCCCTTTGGGCGGCAGAGCATTCCTCAAGCATTTTTAAAACCTTTTTACGCTTCATGCCGAAGGCAACGTGCGAAAAGCCATGGTCGGTTATGGCAATGCCTTCAAGACCGACCTTTTTTGCGGCTAAGGCGTTTTCAAGTATGGTGCCCTTGCCGTGACTGTAAGTTGTGTGGGTGTGGTAATCAAAATTTATCAACATTAAAATTCGCCTATGTATCGGATCTCCTCGTTAAGGCGGATGCCGCTTTTTGCGTAAACGGTTTCCTTAACGTAACAGATAAGATCGTATATATCCTGCGCCGATTGGCCCTCGTTTATTATAAAATTGCCATGTTTTGGCGATATTTTTGCGCCGCCTATCTTATAGCCCTTAAGCCCGGCCTGATCGATGACCTTACCGGCGAAAAAGCCTTGATTTAAGAACACGCTGCCGGCCGTTGCACCTTTTGGTTGGGTCTTTTGACGGACGGTGGTGAAGCGTTCGGTTTTCTGGCGGATAAGGTCCTCCTCGCTGATCTTAAGCTTAAGGCCAACGGATAAAATGACCTCGCCCGATAAAAATCGGCTGTTGCGGTAGCCAAAGTCGCAAAGCTTGTTATTGTACACGCCGTTTTCGCCCTTGACGTAGCAAACGACCTCTGAAATGGTCTTGTTAAAGCAGCCGCCGTTCATGGCGACAAGGCCGCCAATGGACCCGGGAATGCCCACGGCAAACTCGAGACCGCCAAGGTTGTTGTCAGCGGCCATTTTGCAAAGCTTTTTGACGGGTGCGCCCGCATCGGCCACGATAAGATTACCCTTGACGTCGGCGTCAGACAAAAGGGTCGTAAATATCACTGCACCGCGAAAGCCCTTGTCCGATACCAAAAGATTTGTTCCGCGACCTATTACGCAATAAGGATAACGGCCGTTAAGATAGCCGACCAGCTGAGAAAAAAGCTCCTTGGTGTGGGGAAAGGCCGCCACGTCGCCCTTGCCGCCAACCTTAAACGAGGTGTGGGGGCCGATGGGGTGATCCTTTTCTATCTTAAGGGTGGGAAAGTTTTTCGTTAAGTCGCTGTAGATGCTCAATTGCTACCTCCTATTTTACAACACTTGTCAATAATTTTCAAATGATTTTATATGCCTTTCGGATTTTTGTTGCCGATAAGGGCCCTTTGGCCGTGAAAATCAACCGGCAGGTATAATGTATGAAGGTATGCAATATGTTATGAGTTTTATTCAAAGAAAAAGCCGCCGCAAGCCCTTTTTACGGGGTGCGGCGGATTTGAAAGCTATTTGCTGTGGTCAACGTGTAAAAGGTTGTGGGCCGTGTGGGATAATGGCTTTTTGAAAAGCTCTTCATAGGCCTTGATGACGGAGGGGTTTTCGTGACTGAATCTTAAGGGCATTTCCCCGTCGATCAGGTAAAGCTTTTTGCCGTGGTCAAGGGATAATTCCTCACCGTCACAGGTGGGTTGACCGCCACCGCCGACGCATCCGCCGGGACAAGCCATGACCTCGATAAAGTCATAGTGGCACTTTTTGGCCTTTAAGTCCATAATAAGCCTTTGGGTGTTGGAAAGGCCGCTTACGACGGCAACCTTAAGCTTAATGCTGTCAGTTAAAGCGAATTCACCCTCTCTTAAACCATATTGATCTTGGCGGCGAATGGCCGTAAATCGACCTATAGGCGGGTTTTTGCCGTTTAAAAGGTAGTGCGCAGATCTTAAAGCGGCTTCCATAACGCCGCCCGTTACGCCAAAGATCGCGCCTGCGCCCGTGCTTAAGCCAAGGGGGGCGTCAAAGGCTTCCTCCTTGAGGGAAGCAAGGTCAACACCAAGCTTTTTCACAAGGCGGATAAACTCTCTGGTGGTAAGAACAAGGTCCACGTCCCTTTCCCCGCTTGAGTCCATTTGGGGAAGGTTTGCTTCCTCCTTTTTGGCGACGCAGGGCATAATTGAAACGGAGAAGATATCCTTTGGGGATAGCCCCGCCTTTTTGGCAAAATAGGTTTTAAGGGTAGCGCCAAACATTTGCTGGGGACTTTTTGCCGTGGAAAGGTTTGTTAAAAGGTCGGGGTGCTCGGCCTTTAAAAATCTTACCCAACCGGGACAGCAGGAAGTAAACATTGGCATATTTTCGCCACGCTCAATGCGGGAGATAAGCTCTGCACCCTCCTCCATAATGGTAAGGTCTGCCGCAAACTGGGTGTCGAAAACGTAGGTGGCCCCCATCTTTTTTATGGCGGCAACCATAATACCGACGGCGGGGTCCTTAAGGCCAAGGCCTTCAGCAAAGGCCGTCCTGACGGCGGGGGCGACTTGCACGGCAACTGTCTTGCCGGATCTTACCGTATCAATAAATTTTTGCGTATCGTCACGGGCGGTAAGGGCCGCAGTTGGGCAATGGGTAACGCATTGACCGCAAAGGGTGCAGCCGGCGTTATCAAGGCTAAGGCCAAGCTTTGTTTTGACGCCCGTCCTTTTGCCGCCACCCGACACCTGCCATACGGCTTGGTGCTGGATGGTTTCGCAAACCTCCACGCAGCGGAAGCATTTTATGCATTTAGAGTTGTCTTTTATAAGAGGAAAGTCGGTCAATAGGTCGGTTTTCGCCACTTTTTGCGGATAGACAACATCATCTATACCAAACTCTTTTTTAAGCTTTTGAAGGGTACAGCTGCCGTCCTTTATACAACTTTCGCAATCAAGATCGTGGTCGGATAAAATAAGCTGAAGGTTGGTCTTTCTTGCCGAAATGACCCTTGGTGTATCGGTAAAAACGACCATGCCGTCTTTTGCCTGCCTGTTGCAGGCGGCGACAAGCTTGTCTTCCCCTTCAACCTCCACAAGGCACAGGCGACAACCGCCGATCTCGTGAAGGTCCTTATAATAGCAAAGGGTGGGGATATGTATTCCGTTTTGCCTTGCGGCCTCTAACACGGTGGAATTTTCGCAAACGCTGAAAGTTTTGCCGTCAATAGTAATGGTTACCATTTTTGTTCCCTCCCCCCTCTGAAGCAGTTAAAGCCGTATTTATCACAGCGCAGACATCTGGAGGCCTCCTTTTTAAGCTCCTCCTCGGTCATGGGAATTTCGCAAAGGTCAAAATCATCCTTACGGACGTTGCTTGGCCTGTTGTCCATAACAATCCGCCCCGACCTTGGGGCAATCTTATCGGGCGAAGGTATCTCAACGTCGACTGAGATCTCGTGATCAAAGCCCAGATAATTATCAATACTTCTTGCGGCAACCTTGCCTGCCTCAATGGCCTTAATGACCGTTGCGGGGCCGCTTACGCAATCGCCGCCGGCAAAGAGGTTGTCGAAGCCGTCGACCTTGCCACAGCCGTCAGACCGGATAGCGCCCCACTTGACCTGGACGCCGTGGGCCGTAAAGGGAGTGCTGTCAATGTCCTGACCGATGGCAACGATAACCACGTCGGCAGCCATTTTAACGGGCGGCGCGTCTGCCGCCTTCGGGGCAGGTCTTCCGTTTCTGTCGTGCTCGCCGATAATTTGCTTTTGGCCGACGAAATATTTGCAAACGCCATTTTCACCCTCAATCTTAAGGGGTGCAACAAGCTGGGCGATAACACAGCCCTCGCTTAAGGCGCCTTCGATTTCTTCATAAAGGGCGGTCATGTCCTCTATCCTTCTGCGGTAAGCGCAGGTGACCGATCTTGCGCCAAGGCGCTTTGCAGTCCTGGTGCAGTCCATGGCAACGTTGCCGCCGCCGACGATAACCACGTCCTTACCCGTAAAATCGGGTTTAAGGCCGTCGCCTATTTTACCGAGGAAGTCAACCGCGCTTATTACTCCGTCAAGGTCCTCGCCCTCGATCTTAAGCTTTTTGTCAAGATGGGCGCCCACCGACACAAATACCGCGTCGTAAGCTTTTAATATTTCTTCAAACAGGTCGACGTCGACCGCCCTGCCGTCTATTTTTACACCTGCGTCCAAAATGGCCTCAATATCCCTGTCAAGCTCCCTTCTTGGAAGGCGGTATTCGGGTATGCCGTAGCGGAGCATACCGCCAAGAGCATTTTTCCTTTCATATACGGTTACGTCGTGACCCATAAGTCTTAAATAGTAGGCGCAGGTAAGCCCGCCCGGACCGCCGCCAACCACGGCAACCTTTTTGCCGGTAGGCGCACCGCAGGGGTCAAGATGGACGTTGTCAGCCGCCAGCGTGGCATAGTTTTTTATACCACGTATGTTGATTGGCGCGTCCATAACCATTCTTCGGCACGTGTTTTCACAGGGGTGCTCGCACACGTATCCGCACACCACCGGGAAGGGATTGTCCTTTTTGATGAGCTTGACCGCATCGTGGTAGCGGCCTTCCTTGGCAAGGGCGATATACCCGGGGATATCCACACCTGCAGGACAGCTTGACACGCAGGGAATAACCCTTTCGTCACACCTGCAATAGCCCTTTAAGTGAGCGTCGTAGTCGTCCCTGAAGGCATCGATACCCTTTAATATAAGTTCCCCTGCGGTTGCACCAATGGCGCAGTCAGAGGAATCCTTTACGGCAAGTGCGGTATCGTAAATAAGGTCAATATCGCCGTCCGTACCCTGTCCGTCAAGAATTTTATCAATAAGCTCCTCTATGCGGGCAAGCCCTACCCTGCAAGGCGTACATTTGCCGCAGGATTGGGACAGGCAAAGCTTAACGTAAGCGGACTGGGCCTCCAACGGGCAAAGACCGACGTTAAGGCTTTTAAGGCGACGGATAAGCTCCTCACCCCGATACG
>JAFWAM010000203.1 GCA_017507595.1 Clostridia bacterium | reverse complement strand
GTCAACGAAAATAATAAAGTCATCCGGGAAATAGTCAAGTAGGGTAAACGGTGGCTGTCCGGGCGCGCGACCGTCAAAGTAGCGGCTGTAGTTTTCAACGCCGCTGCAATAGCCTATCTCTGCCATCATTTCCAGGTCGTAATTGGTGCGCTGAAGAAGGCGCTGGGCTTCAAGAAGCTTGCCTTCGTCCTTAAGGTCCTGAACCTCCCTCTCCATATCTGCGCGGATGCGGTCAAGGGCGTCCTTCAGCTTTTCGCTGCCAACGGCATAGTGGCTGGCGGGGAAAATGGCCGCGTGGTTAAGCTCGTTTATGACGTTGCCGGTGACAAAGTCGGTTTCGCAGATCCTTTCTATCTCGTCACCGAAAAATTCTACGCGAACGACCGTTTCGGTGTTGGACGATGGGAAAATTTCCACAACGTCACCGCGGACACGGAAGCTTGAGCGCTGAAAATCAACGTCGCGGCGGTCGTACTGTATGGATATGAGCTTACGGATAAGATCGTCCCTTGAAAGCTCCATCCCCGGACGGAGGGACACTGACAAGCGGTAATATTCCTCGGGGGCGCCAAGGCCGTAAATGCAGGATACCGACGCCACGACGATTACGTCGCGACGCTCTGCCAAGGCACAGGTGGCGCTGTGGCGGAGCTTGTCAATCTCATCGTTGATGGAAAGGTCCTTTTCAATGTAGGTGTCCGTGCTGGGAATGTAGGATTCGGGCTGATAATAGTCGTAGTAGGATACGAAATATTCAACGCGGTTTTCGGGGAAATATTCCTTAAACTCGCTGCAAAGCTGGGTGGCGAGGGTCTTGTTGTGGGCAATGACGAGGGCCGGCCTGTTAAGGTTTTTGATCACGTTGGCCATGGTAAAGGTCTTACCGCTGCCGGTAACGCCCACAAGCACCTGGTGCTTTAAGCCGTCACGCAAGCCTTCGGTAAGGCTTTCGATTGCCTCGGGCTGGTTGCCCATTGGGCTGTAATCGGATTTTAACTTGAAGCCGCTCATAAAGCCTCCTTAACGGGTTTGCGGTGATTTTGCCGCCGATTGGACTTAATCCCCTGTTTAAAGATTATAAAGCAATTCAGGCGGTGTTGTCAATATATTTTCGGCCCTTTAGAACATTTGTTTTAATTTTATTTAAAAATTAAAAAAAGCACCCTGCCCACCAGATAGGTCAACACGGCTGAGCAAACTGCAAAAAAGATTTTTTTAAAGGCCTCGCGCTTTTCCTGCTCCATTTCACGTTTGTAGGAATACCCTTTTGGCTTAAGGTTGATACAAAAAAGATCTTCACCCGATTTTTTGCAAGGCACAAGATCAAAATAGCCGTCAAGTGAAAGAGATCTTAACGCCCTCTCGGTTTTTTTTGCGTTCAATCTTTGTGGGTGTACCAGGGAAGAAAGGTCCTCACAGGAAATAAGACAACAGCCAGTATTTTTGCATTTGAGGATTACAGCGTCCATGACGGCACGTTCGGATTTGTTCAGCATAAGCCACCAATGGCGCGAATAAGTAAATACGCCAAAAAAATTGAAAAAAGATTTGCAAAAAATCTTTCAAAAAAACCTAAAATATAAGGCAATAGGTCGATTTTCGGCCGTTTTTCATAAGATTGGTCACCTTGATCAAGGCTATAAAAACGTCCCTTTACGGTAAGTGCAATGCAGTACTCACCGTCGCTATCGTATTTGATGATAACGTACCCCATTGAAGAAAGCGCAAGCATGCATTGCCTTACTAAATGCTCGTCAGCGCTAAGATGGGAAGGAAAATCACTAAGGAGC
>JAFWAM010000202.1 GCA_017507595.1 Clostridia bacterium | reverse complement strand
CTAAGGCAATGTATGAAAAAGTTTTCGGCGACAAGATTGACGACGAGTCTTTGCAGAGCGAGCAGGAGGCTTTGGAGTTTTTGAAGGCGCACGGGCTCCATGCCGTGAATTGAATAATTTTTCCTTGTTCTGTGAAAGACCGCCGACAACCTTGAGGGCAAATCTTGTGATAACAACGGAAACAAAGAGAGCTAAAACGATACCAACGAGCAACGTGATCGCAAAGGCCTTGATCGTACCGGGGCAAAGGATCCAAAGAACGATTGAAGATAAAATGGTCGTTACGTTGGAGTCAACGATGGTGATAACGGCACTCTTGAAGCCTGCGTCAACAGCGGTGTTGACCTTGCCTTCCTTAAAAGCGGCGCGGATCCTTTCAAAGATGACGACGTTGCCGTCAACTGCCATACCGATTGAAAGAAGGATACCTGCAATGCCGGGTAAAGTGATCTGTACGTTGGGGATGATCGCAAGTAAAATAATGTAAGCGAGCACGTAGAAGATAAGAGAGATGCATGATGCAACGCCCATACCGCGGTAGAAGACGATCATTAAAGCAAAGATGATAACGAGGGCGATACCTGCTGCCATCAAGCTCTTCATGATAGCGTTTTCACCAAGACGTGCGGAGATGCTTCTTGATTCACTTACGGTGTATTCGATGGGAAGTCTGCCGTTTTCAATAACGGACGCAACTGCCTCTGCAGAGTCGTAATCGCTAAAGCCGGTGATCTCTGCGGAAGAGTTGGTGATCTGCATATTAACGGTAGGCTGAGAAACGACCGTGTCACCAAGGTAGATATACATGGTAGGATCGTCTAAATCCTTGATGTAGCCCGTTGCTTCGCTGAACTTAGCCATACCTGCGTTGGTAAAGTTAAGAACGCAAACGTAACCGTTGTCGTTATCGTAGCTTACGAAAGCAGACTTGATATCTTCGCCTGAAAGCCATTCGTGCTTGGATGAATCCTGGAACGAAAGTGTACCTGTGTTACCGATGATCTGTAAAACCTCGTCAGCGTTTTCAACCTCGGGCACTTCTACCCTGATACGGTTGCCGTCCTGACGGGAGATGGTTGCTTCGGTAAAGCCCTTGTCGTCAAGACGTGCGCGGAGAGTTTCCATTGCCATTTCAACAATGTTATCAGCTTCGTCCTGATTGCTTGCTTCAACCTTTGGGGTTAACACAACGTAATAGCCGCCCGATAAGTCGATACCTCTGCCAATAAGGCTCATGATCGAGTTGTAATCCTTTGTTGCCGTGATAGGGAAGCTTGCAAAGCATGCAACGCCCACTACCGCGAATAATACAAACGTTAGGATAAGAACAGCTATAGATTTTTTCTTACTCATATTGCCTCCTAATGTTTCGGGTAAACCGCCGTAAAATGCGTGCGGTTACAGTAAAGTAAAATCACATTTTTGTATGTTCAAAACATAATTCTTTACATATGCTTTTATATTATATATTTTTAATTCAAATAAGTCAATAATTTTACCGCACTTTTTTACCGTAGGAAGACAAAATCCAAAGTTTATTTTTTATTGAGGGGTCAATTTTTGGCTCTTTTGCAATTTACCGGGATGACCCCACCCAAAACCCCGGCAAAAACGCAAAATAAAAGGTCCAAAAAAACCTTGAGGCTAAAGCTGAAGCCACCGCCCATAATGGCAAAAATAAGGGTGGTCACCACCATATACGCACATCCAAAGACCCCGCCGGAAAGCACTCCCCTCTCCCTCAAAAAAAGCCATAAACCTGCCCATAGGGCGATTATTTTAATAATTTGGTTGACGGCGCGCACCCAACTAGATCCTATCCCAAGCCACTTTATAACAAGGGCAAACAGCAGGACAAGACACAGGGTAAGCCCCACCGACAGCAAAAGACCGCGCAAAAAATCAAGTTTGTTTTTCATATAAGATCCTTTAAAAAAGCTTTACTTGATTTTATGCGTAAAAGGCTCGTTTTATTATCGGCTTTTCCCTATCCCGGTTAATTGAACGGGGTTTTTATCGACAAAAATACCCGATGCAACAAAAAAGCAAGCGCGCGGGATATTCCGCATGCTTGCCGTTTTTAATAAGCAAATAAAATTATTCGATTACTTCCTCATCCTCGGCAGACTGATCTAAAGGATCGGTGGTGCCGTCGGATAAAGCCTCGTTATCACCGAAGGTATCGTCCATGGGAAGACCCTCTTGACCGTCGGAATATTCTTCCGTGGGGACAACCTGGTAAATAGCCCTCTTTTCAACCGTTAAATAGCTGACGAGGTCGCCTTCACCCGTCTTTAAAAGAACGGTGTTTTCGTCCATGGAAACGATCTCACCGACGATAAGGCCGATGGTCGTGACCTTGGTGCCGACGGAAAGGTTGTTAAGCTTTTCCTCGTAAGCCTTTCTTTCCTTTTTCTGTCTTAATGCACCCGGGATAAATAACAGTGCGCAGATAACGATAATACCTACCCACATTACCCAACCGTAGCTACCGCCACCGCCGCCTGCGCCGGAGTCGGATGCGGAGCCTGCCGCGCTGTTTACGACGGATTCAGCTGCGGATAATAACTTAAATAACATAATTTTTCTCCTAAAACACTAAATTTATAATTTTAACGAAAGTCGTTGCCGACCCTGTAATATTACTAAAAATTATTGCCTTTTGCAAGTAAAATATTGCAAAATTTTGTCTTTTCATCAAAACTTTCCGTACTTTTCATAAAAGCTTTTGACGAAATCCATGGTGTAGCCGCCTATAATGGCCTTTCTTAAATCCCGCATAAGCTTTAACAGGAAGGTCGTGTTGTGAAGGCTTAACAGCATGCCGCCAAGCATTTCCCCCGTGTTGATAAGGTGACGGAGATAAGCCTTGGTGTAATTTTTGCAGCAGTAGCAGTCACATTCCTCGTCCAGAGGGGTAAAATCCTCTTTATACATACCGTTTCTTACCACTACCTTGCCGTGGGAGGTCATTGCCGTACCGTTTCTTGCGATCCTCGTGGCGAGAACGCAGTCGAACATATCGATGCCGCGCAAAGTCCCCTCTATAAGGCAGTCGGGGCTGCCTACGCCCATAAGATATCTGGGGACGTTGGTGGGATAGTGTGGGTACATAAGATCAAGCATCTCATACATAAGGGGCTTTGGCTCCCCTACCGAAAGGCCGCCGATGGCGATACCGTGCTTGGCGTAAGGGATAGTTTCCTTTAAGCTGGTAAGGCGAAGATCCTCGTAAAAATTACCCTGAACGATGGGGAAAAGGGCTTGCATCGGGTTTTTGTGGTGGTTGTAGCACCTGTCAAGCCAGCTTAAGGTCCTTTTCATGGCCTTCAGGGAATTTTTATGGTCGGCGCCGTACTCGCTGCACTGGTCAAACTGCATGATTATGTCTGCGCCCAAGTTGTTTTCAATGTCAATGGCCTTTTCGGGGGTGATGAAGTGGCGGCTTCCGTCCACGTTGGACTGGAAGATTACCCCCTCATCCTTAATATTGTTTAATTTTGCCAGAGAAAATACCTGAAATCCGCCGCTGTCTGTCAAAATGGGCTTGTTCCAGTTCATAAATTTGTGAAGCCCCCCTGCCTTTTTTACGATCTCGTCACCGGGACGCATATAAAGGTGGTAGGTGTTGGATAAAATAATCTGGGCGCCGGCCTCGTGTAGGTCACGGGGAAGAATACCCTTTACCGTGGCCTGAGTGCCGACGGGCATGTAAATTGGGGTTTCTATATCGCCGTGGGGGGTGTACAAAATACCCGCCCTTGCCCCGCAATGGGGGTCCTGCTTTATAAGCTCAAATGAAAAATTGTCCATATATATCTCTTTTTGCCCCGTGGGGCGGTAAGTTATTCAATAAACATTGCGTCGCCAAAGGAGAAAAACCTGTACCTTTCGCTGACGGCAAGGTTGTAAAGCTCTAAAATCTTGTCACGGCCGACCAGGGCTGCAACCAGCATAACCAAAGTGGATTCAGGCAGGTGGAAGTTTGTTATAAGGGCGTCCACGCACTTGAATTTGTAGGGGGGATAAATAAATATTTTAGTGTCGCCGCTTTGCTCCCTTACAAAGCCGTTTTCGTCGGCGACGCTTTCTAAGGTGCGGACGGAGGTGGTGCCGACGGCGATTATTCGCCTGCCCTCACGCTTTGCCCTGTTGATCTTTTCGGCGTTCTCTTTATCTATAAGATAAAACTCCGAGTGCATATCGTGTTTTTCCACGTCGTCCACCTTGACGGGACGGAAGGTCCCAAGGCCCACGTTTAACTGGACCTCTGCAAACTCCACACCCTTTTCCTTAAGACGGGAGATAAGCTCCTTGGTGAAATGAAGCCCTGCCGTGGGGGCGGCGGCGCTGCCCTCGTTTTTGCAATATACGGTCTGATAGCGGTTGCCGTCCTCAAGCTTTTTGCGGATATAGGGCGGAAGGGGCATTTCGCCAACGCGGTCTAAAATTTCCTCAAAGACGCCCTCAAAGTGGAAGCGCACGACCCTGCCACCCGTTTCGGTGTGGGATAAAACCTCTGCCGTGAGGCAATCGGAAACGGTAAACTCCGCCCCGATACGGGCCTTTTTGCCGGGCTTTACCAAGACCTCCCAATCGGTGACGCTGAGGCGCTTTAAAAGTAAAATTTCCATCTTGCCGCCGTTTAAGGTGCGGGCGTATATCCTTGCGGGATACACCTTGGTGTTGTTGACGACCAGAAGGTCGCCCTTGTTTAAAATATCGTATACGTCCCTGAAATGCCTGTGGAAAACCTCCTCCCCCGCCCTGCGGTAATGAAGAAGTCTTGAGCTGTCCCTTGGCTCCACGGGGGT
>JAFWAM010000201.1 GCA_017507595.1 Clostridia bacterium | reverse complement strand
GCCCTTTTTGAAACGGGTGAGCTTTTCCAAAGCCTTGCGGTTTCCAAGGCCCGCAGGGCGATAAACGCACTTTTTGATATCCGCCCGGATACGGCCACCGTCGTCCGCGACGGTGAGGAGGTTACCGCCCCCGCAGAGGAGGTCGCCCTTGGTGAGGTCATTGCCATCTACCCCGGCGAAAGGATCCCACTTGACGGCGTGGTCATTTCGGGGGGTAGTCAGGTGGATAATTCCGCCTTAACAGGTGAAAGTTTGCCCGTTGAGGTAGGCGAAAACAGTCCTATTTTGTCGGGCGCCATCAACTTAAGCGGCAAGCTTTTGGTTAAGGTCACGGCGGAGTTTTCCCAGTCGACGGCATCAAGGATCCTTGCCCTGGTGGAGGAATCCTCAATGAAAAAATCCCGCCAGGAAAATTTCATTAAAAGGTTTGCCAAAATTTACACGCCCTGCGTATGCGCAGGGGCCCTTCTTCTTGCAACCGTTCCGCCGCTTGTTCAGCTTTTGATGGGGGCTGAGGCAGGCTGGCTTGATTGGATATACCGCGCCTTAAGCTTTCTCGTCATAAGCTGTCCCTGCGCACTTGTGATAAGCGTACCCCTTACCTTTTTTGCGGGGCTTGGGGCAGGCGGTAAAAAGGGCGTTCTTATTAAGGGCGCAAATTATCTTGACGCCCTGTCCCGTGTGGATACCGTAGTCTTTGACAAGACGGGCACGGTGACGGAAGGCTGTCTGGACGTTAAGGACGTCTATCCCCAAAATATCAGCCGTGAAGATCTTTTATATTACGCCGCCCACGTGGAGCGGGGCGTATCCCACCCCTTGGCAAGGGCAATAGTCAAAGCCTACGGCTTGGCAACTTCAGACGGCGCGGTAGAGGGGCTTAACGTAACCAACGGCCGCGGCGCCTCCGCAAAGGTTGGGGGTAAATTTGTGGTCGTGGGCAGCGGTGCATATTTCAATCAACGGGGAATAGCCGTCACCGACGACAACCAAACCTCCGTCCACGTGGCAATTGACGGCAAGTACGCAGGCAAGATCACCTTTGCAGACAGGCCCAAGGCCGGCGCAGAGGAGGGTATCTCCCTTCTGAGGAAGGAAGGCGTCACGGGGATATATCTTCTCACAGGGGATAAGGACGCCCCCGCAAAGGAGCTTTCATCCCGCCTTGGCTTTGACGGGTACAAAAGTCAGCTTTTGCCCGCTGAAAAGGTTTCCGCACTTGAGGGGATCATGGAAGGGGGCAAAAAGGGCAAAACGGTTGCATTTGTCGGCGACGGGGTAAACGACGCACCTGCCCTTTCACGGGCGGACGTGGGCATTGCCATGGGCGGCGCAGGCAGCGACGGCGCCATAGAGTCCAGCGACGTGGTCATAATGGACGACGACGTGAAAAAGATCCCACTTGCCGTCCGCATAGGCAAAAAATGCCTCAGGATAGTAAGACAAAACGTTGTTTTTGCCCTTGCGGTAAAGGGCGCTTGCCTTGTTCTTAGTGCCTTTAATATAGCGTCACTTTGGATGGCGATCTTTGCCGACGTTGGGGTCATGATACTGGCGGTTTTAAACGCCATGCGCGCCTTCAGGACAAAAGGTTGACTTTGCAAAAAAACCAAAAAATCATCAATAAACGGCCTATAGGCCGTTTTTTTTGATAAAAATGACGGTTGATTTCACCAGAGGGCGCCTTTTTGATGAGGGGAAATTAAAGGCGGGCTTTAAGTTAAAATTTTTCAAAAATATATTGACAGTATAATATTTAGTGGTATAATAAAAGGGAAAAAACCATCAGGGGGATTTTATGAAAAAGAAGCTGTTTCAGATAATTTTAATCGCCGCTTTAGTCGTTTGCACGGCGGCAGTATGCACCACGGTTGCCCTTGTCAACCGCGACAAGGATCCGGAGCTTGTCCGTAACGACGTCACCATCAACCTTGCAAGCTTTAACATAAGGCTTGATGCGGACAGCGGTGTGCGCGCCTGGTCGTACAGGAAGTCCCACGTTTACCAGTATATTTTAGGCCTTGACAAGGACATCATCTGCATGCAGGAGGTTAACGAAAACCAGTACCATGACCTTGTTACCGGCATTGGCGAAAGGTATAACATAGTGTATTACGGCAGGCAGACGGGCAACAACCCGGAGGGGCTTGCAATATGCTACGACAAGGAAAAATTCACCGCCGTGAAGGAAGGTATCTTCTGGCTGAGCGAAACGCCCCATAAAATTTCACTTGGATGGGGTGCAAGCTACTACAGGATCTGCGTAAGCGCACTTCTCCGTCACAACGAAAGCGGTAAATATTTTGACGTTTACAACACCCACCTTGACCATCAGGTGGAAAAGGCCAGAAGCGAAGGCATCAAGCTTGTTATGAACAGGGCAAACGTAAGTGACTTCCCTGCGGTTGTCTGCGGCGATATGAACGGTTACGTCACCGACAGCTGGTATCAAACCGCCACCGAGATAATGTACGACTGCCAGGCAAACGCCGACAATACCGAGTACGGGCCCACCTTCAACGGCTGGGGTGAAAATGATTATTCTGCCGCCCCCGACGGCGAGGTTGACACCAGCACGATTGACTTCTGCTTTGTCAGCGAGGACTTTTCGGTAAGCGATTTTGAAATTTTACAGGACAAAATTAAGGAAGGCGAGTATTATTCCGACCACTTTATGGTTGCAACGACCATAACTTACACTTATTTTGAGGAAGCCGCCAAATAATTTTTAAGCCCAATCATCTGCGGCCCACTTTGCCGCAGTATGATCAAAAACCCGCCTATAGGTCGATTAAAGCGACTTTCAGGTGGGTTTTTTGTGCTTTTTTAAAAGGTTTTTTACCGAAAAACCGGCGCAAAATAAATAAATCCACAAAAAAGGGCATTTTTTATCAAAGACAATTCAGATAAAATAGTGTATAATAAAGCCGAGGTATTTATCGTGAAGATTTCTGACGGCGTAAACAAAGCAATTGACTTGATTGAAGAAAACCTTTCAAACAAGAATTTAGATATTAATTTTTTGGCAAAAGAGCTTTTTTTAAGCCCATATTATTTTCAGCGGGCCTTTTGCTTTGCCGTACAAAAAAGCGTGGGCGCGTATATTCGTGAGCGCAGACTAACTGAAGCAGGCACCGACATCAAGCTTGGCGCAGGTATTTTGGATACGGCGTTAAAGTACGGGTATGACTCGCAGGAGGCCTTCAGCCGCGCTTTTTAGGCCTTTCACGGTGTGACCCCGGGTAAGGCAAG
>JAFWAM010000200.1 GCA_017507595.1 Clostridia bacterium | reverse complement strand
CTGCCAACTGTCTGAAAAATATATGATAAGGGGGAAAATGATGAATCGTTTTCTGTGGCCGCGACTATCCGCGGCTGATTACGTGTAAATATTACACAAATTTTTTTGTTTTGTAAAGCATTTTAACGGCAGTTTTAAAAAAACTTTTGTAAATTTTTGCTAAAATTTTTAGTTGTTTGCAGTATACGGATTAAAAACGGTTGTTTGTATATAATGGCGGACACATTTTAAAGTAACCGCCTTATTTGGCCGTTTTTTTAAATTCTTCCGTATTTTTTAAGCATGTCAAAACGGACCTTTTCGACCGCGGCGGCCAGACCCTTAAGTTTTCGGTTAAAGGCAAAAAGATAGTCAAAGCTTTCACAAAGCTTATCCTCAAAGGCCCGCCCGTCAAGGTACAAAAAGTCAACGTAACACCTGTGGCAAAGCCAGTTTCTTACGTTTTTTATTTCCTTAAGGACGGCAAAATCCCCGTGGGAAAAAGTCGGCCGACTGTCGCTTTTGTCAAGCTTTTTAAGGGCTGTGACCACCGTGCCTAAGGTCTCTGCGGCGACAAGGCTCAGGTTTTGGTTAAAATCGCCCTTGAGCATTGCGGCGTAAATTATCTTGACGTCGTGCTCCACCCGTTGGCAGTACATAAGGGTGTCGCCCACAAGGGCGTTAAATCTGTCTAAATATTCCATAACCTTATCCTAACTTAAAATCTTTTGCGTGTCAACTTTTTTGGCCTTGGTCGTGGTGGATTTTTTTATTTTAGCGCGGTGATCAAGAAGGCACCCCTTTGGGCGAGGGCAAATCCGCAAGGTCGCCTGTTGACACCGCCCCGCGTGGTTTAATAATTTGTTTTAACTTAGGCAGCGTGCTTATCGCCACCGGATAGGCGGCGCACCGGATGAAATTTTCAAGCATATTTGTAAAAAAATGGGGGCGGTGGTCAAAAGCCCCGCCCCACAAAAATCCTATTTGCCTTCTTTTGCGGCCCGTATTCTTTCTTCAGCGGCGGCTTTTCTTTCCTGCGCCTTAAGAAGACTCTCCTGGCGCTCACGGTTTAATTTTTGCCGTGGGCCTTAAGGGAGGGCAACAAGCCCCTCAAAAAATTTAAAGAGCCTTTCAAGGTTTTTGGTGGAGTATTCCACCTCGCAGGAAAAGCTTCTCACCACGTCCACAAAGGTATCAAGGCTTGGGCCTTCAAAAATTGCAAGGGATTCAATAAGGTGCCAGCAAAGGATAAAACCCACGACCTTCGCCCTTTCCGACAGGGTGTCCTCCGAAAGGGCAAGGTGGCGGTAAAAGGAATTTGCCAAAAACTGCTCGCAGTAAAGGGCAAATTCTTCACGGACCGGGGGCGGAGAAGCCCCCTTTATTGACCTTAATCTTTTTCCCCAGCCCTTGTCAAGTCTTTCAAGGCGGAGGAGTGCTTTTTTAAGGCGCGTAAAATCGCTTGCCTTGATTTGGCCGTAGCAAAGGCGCAAAAGTTGGCCTATACGCCCGTTAATTGGGGTTTTTCTGTCCTGAATTATATCCAACGCCCTTTGGCGGAGGTCTAAAACATATTTTTCAACGGGGCTTTCGGGGCCGTGACTGCAGTCTTCACCAAATTTTACGAGGGTGATTTTTTCCTCGTAGGAAAGGATTATTTTTGCGGCCGCCTCACAGCTAAAGCCAAGGCCCGTTTCAATGCGGTCTGATAACGCCGTCCTGAACCTTGGATGGTCGCGGCATACAGCGGCGGTGTGATCTTCGCCAAGCTCTGCATGGATCCTGCAAAGGCCGCACTCATCCAAAAAGGCGCATTTGCCCCCGTTAACCGTCTTATAGGCCGATTTTTTAAAGCTTACGCCCGCTTTTACAAAGGCGGCAACCTTACTGTTTGTTTTATAGCTTTCAAGGGTGTCCCCGTCGATGGGCACCTGCCACCCGGCGCAGCAGGTGTGCTTGCACCCGCCTTTCAGACAAGCAAATTTTGGATAATAGCTTAATACGTACTCGCTCATAAAAGCCCTTTCGCCTTGTTTTTTTATATTATATCACACAAAAAGGACCTTTACAACAAAAAAGGGGGACGGGTCAGGCCCGTCCCTTAAAAATTACGACTGTAATTTATTTCTTTTTGTTTTTTGGCTTTCTGATACGGAGAAGCTGCCTGTTCATCTTAAGCAAGGTTTCCTTATCAAAGGTAACGTTAAGCATACCGATAAGGCTTGTAAGACGAAGGACGGTAAAGCCGTTAAGCATCTGCATCATATCGGGGGTAAGCTCAAAGCCGGCGGCCTTTTTTGCCAAAAAAGTCTTTTTTGCAAGGGATGGGCGATATTTTGCGGACGATAAAAAAACCGCCCGGATAAGGGGCGGCGGATAAAATTGCGTTAAGTTTTTTGTCAGGCTCAGGCGGCTTGGGCTTCCTTTTCAATTGGCGGCCACTCAACGACCTCACCGTCTTCGCCGTAGTGCCAGAAGCATCCTTCAACGCCCGGCGCGGATGAAGTGTAATAGTAAACGCGTGAACCCGTTAAGGGGGCGTTGTTATCTTCAATGATTACAAAATAAAACCAGTCGGTAATGGTGCCCATATAGTAGATTTTTTCCAGTTTATCACAACCATTAAAGGCCAATTCAGCAACGCTCAGGCTTTGCCCTAATACCGTTATTGACGAGAGGAATCCGCAATCCTTGAAGGCATTCTCTTCAATAAAGATTAAGTTGTCGGCCAATGTTACGCTCAGGAGGCTTGAGCAATGGCTGAACGCTTCTCTGCTGATGGTGGAAACGCCTTTGCCCAGAACGACCGTCTTTAAATTTTCGCACCTATGGAAAGAGTTTTCGCCAAGTCTTACCACTGAAGAGCCGTGACTTATTTTAACCGTTTCAATGCTGACGCAACCCGAAAATGCCCAATCCGAAATTTCAAGGGTGCTGTCGAAAACGACGTCGGTAACAAGTTTTTCGCCCACGTATAGGTTAAAGGGCGACATATACCATTTAAAGTCTATTTGCGCCCATTGCTCTAAAGTGCCCTCGTAAAATATATTTTTGGGGCCTTGACCAAAGAACAAGTCCTTTCCGATTGATTTTACGGTTGCGGGTATGGACACTTCCATTATTTCTACTGTGGAAAAGGCGTTATCGCAGAGGGCGGTAACTTCCTTTTGGTTGTGGGAGGAGGGGATATTTACCCGTCCGCTAAACGGACGGATAGTACCTACAGCGGAGTAGCTTATTCCGTCTTCGTTGGGGATTAACGCTACGCCGTTTAATATCGTACAGCCCCAGGTTACGGGCCTGTTTGAAAGATTCCATTCATCGCTCCATCCGCTTGGCTTAAAGGTGGCCTCGCAGTAAATTTCGAGTTCTGGACAATCATAAAATGCCCACTTATCCACCACCTTTACGTTATCGGGTATAGCTATTCTTCCAAGGGGTGTACAGCCTCTGAAGGCTTCAAACTCTATCGTGGAAACACTTGTGCCAATAAAAACGCTTTTAAGGCTTACACAGGCATAAAACGCACTTTGCGGGATAACTGTCAGGCCGTTTCCTATTTCAACGTCAGTCATGCCATAGCAGGTTGAAAAAGCTTCCTTTCCCATAGACGTTACGCTGTCGGGGATTTTTATTTTTTGAAGATTTCCGCAATAGAAGAAGGCCCTCTCGCCAACGGTCGTGACCGTATCGGGTATTTCAACTGCCATCAGATCGGAGTAGTAGAATGCCCGGTTTTCTATGGAAGTAACGCCTTTTGGTACGATAAAGTTTATGTGTTCATAAAAGGCAAAGGCATGTTCGGGGATGGTCGTTAATTTTGGATTTTCACCCCAGATGATTTTTGCCGCACAATGGTAAAAGGCATATTGGCCAATGTTTGTGACGTTATCGGGTACTGTTATTGAGGCAAGGCTGTCACAGTAGCTGAAGGCATGTCTGTTAATTTTGGTAACGTAAGACGGCAACGAGGCGTCAGATTGATTGCCGAGGTAGTTAACTACTGTTTTATCCTCTCCGCCGTCATAAATTACAAAGCCGTCCTCAAGGAAAAGTCTTGAGGTATGGTCGTCACCTGCGTTGTAAATCCCGATGACCTGATTATAGGAGGCCAATTCGGTTGAAAGTGTAAAGTGAGTGGATTTGTTTGAGATTTCCACCAACCTGTCGCAGTGGAAGGGGTCAGAATATATTTTTTCAACGCTTTCGCCGATGGTTACGTGCATTAAATTGTCGCAATATTCAAAGGCCTGCGAGTAGATATTGATTACGTTATTGGCGATGATTGCGGCGGTTATAGTGTTGCAGCTTGCAAAGGCCCTCTCGCCAACAGCGGTTACGGGCAAGCCAAGGTGGCTTTCTGGGATTATAAGAAGGGTATCGGTGCATTCCCCCATACCAATCACGGTATAGCCCTTGCCGTCGGCGTTGAGCTCAAAGCAAAGTCCTTCGCTTCCCTTGTATATGGGGCACGCGTCACACCTTATGCCGTGGGCAAAGGTATGGCCGAGGGCGGGGACGACTTCCTGCTTTAACAGGACCTCACTGCAAACGGAGCAGTGGGCACCTTCCGTAAGACCCGGCTCCGTACAGGTGGGGAAAAGGGCAATATCGGTTACACTTGTGTGGCCGGTGGGGGCGATGGATTCCGTATAAAAATCGCCGCAGTGGCAGGTAAAGGTTGAAAGGCCTTCCTTGGTGCAGGTTGGCAAAACGGTGCTTTCCTCATATTTGTGCCCGGTGGGGGCAAGGGGTGTAAGACCGCTTAAAACTTCGTTACAGACACGGCATTTTCTTCCGTTGCTTATGCCCGGCTCCGTACAAGTGGGGTTGACGCCGAGGGCCAAGATGCTTTTATGACCCGTTGCCGCAACGTAGTTTCCCACCATGCTTTCGCCGCATTGGCAAAGGTAAGTTGTATAGCCCTGCTCCGTACAGGTGGGGGCGGTGACCTCGGTTTTGTCGTAGTTATGTGGGATTGTGCTTACCACCCGTTGGGCCACCAGTATTTTTTCGCAGACACCGCATTTTTTGCCTTCCGTAAGGCCGGTGGAGGTGCAGGTGGGGGAAACTGCTGCAAGTACGATAACCGTATGGCCCGTGCTTGGCAGGTAGTTATCATAATATTCGTACCCGCAATGGCAGGTGTAAATGGTGTAGCCCTTTTTTTCGCAGGAGGGGAGGACTGTCGTTTCCGTATAGGTATGACCAAGGGGCTGAATAATCTTACTGCTTACGGTCATTGTGTTACAGACCGTGCATTTTTTGCCTTCAGTCCTGCCCGTTTCGGTGCAGGTGGGGGCAACTGCTTCAACCACAACCTCGGTATGACCGGTGGCGGGGATGGTTTCCTGCTTTAACAAAACCGTATAACAGACCGTGCAATGTCTGCCTTCGGTGTGGCCTGGCTCCGTACAGGTTGGGGCAAGGGCCTCGTTGATATATTCGGTATGACCTTTGGCGGGGATTTCCACCTGAGGGATTAAAACTTCACTACAAACGGAGCAGTGGGCGCCTTCAGTCCTGCCCGTCTTTGTACAGGTTGGGTCAACGGCTTCATCCGTGACGCTTTTGTGGCCAAGGGCGGGGATCTCTTTTTGCTCAACTATGACCTTATCGCAAACGGAGCAATGGGAACCCATGGTGAGCCCCGTCTCAGCGCAGGTTGGGTCAACTGCTTTATCCATGACAACTGTGTGCCTCGTGGCGGGGATAATCTCACGGGGGATGATCATATCGTCGCAAGACGAACAGTAAATACCGTCGGTAAGACCGTCTTCCTCGCAGGTTGGGGCCTTGCCTTCAACCACGATCTCGGTGTGGGGAAGGGCAGGGATCTCTTGCTGTTCAATCAATATTGCATTACAGCGGGCGCAGCTTAAGCCTTCGGTAAGGCCCGTCATAGTGCAGGTGGGTTCTATTTTCACAAGAACCGTCTCGTTGTGATTAAGGGCGGGGATCTCTTCGCCGTCTTCAAGAACCTCTCCGCAAACCGAGCAGAGGATGCCCTCGCCGTGACCCGGCTCCGTGCAGGTGGGGGCAACTGCTTCAAGCTTGACGGGAACGTGCCCCGTGACGGGGATGTCTTCCGTATAGGTATCACCGCAATTACAGGTAAAGGTCATCTTTCCGACGGCCGTGCAGGACGGTGCTATGGTGCTGACGGTATATTTATGGGTGTGATCCTTGTCCGATGGGTTAGACTCATCGGGGGATTTTCCACAGCCAAAAAGGCACAAAAGACCTACGGCGGTCAAAAGGGTTACAGTTAAAATTTTGGATAATAAGCTTCTCATAAAATTCTGCCTTACGCCGGATGTTATTCTATTAACTACCATTGTACCACTATATTTTGCATTTTGCAAGCGTATTTCAAATCAAGACCCATTGGTATCTTACGTTTAATTTTGTGTCGCCATGAGATCGGCGTTTGAGAAAAAGTAGCGATAATCGACTTATAGGCGGGTTTTTTAGTGTCGTTTCACATTAAAAGCGTCTTAAGAAGATAAAAAGGCCGCCCGGATAAGGGGCGGCGGATAAAATTGCGTTAAGTTTTAATAAGGGGTTACAAAAGGGAGCATACTGCCAGCATCACCCCAAGGAAGCCAAAGTTAAAGGCGGAAAATTCAGCAAGGTATTTGCCTGCGCAGTGGGGGTTGTGGGCGGTGTATTCCCTGAAGGTAATAAGGCTTGCGAGGGAGGAAATAAGCGTGCCTACGCCGCCGATATTTACGCCGAGCAAAAGCTGTGGATAGTTCCCCGTAAACTGGGACATAAGTATGGCGGTGGGGACGTTGCTTATCATCTGGCAGGAAAGTGTCGTCACAAGCAGGGTATTTTTTTCAAGGAGGGCAGAAAAAGTATTCCTTACGGCGGGGATCCTTGCCATGTTTCCGGAAAAGACAAAAAAGAATACAAAGGTCAGCAAAAGGCCGTAGTCCACGCTTTTTAAAGCCTTTCTGTCAAGGATCAAAAGGGATAAAACTATTACGGCAAGACCGATAAGATAATGGATTATCCTGAAGACGATTATTATTGAAAGGGCAAATAAAACCAGGTACGTTATGGCTTTTTTGGTGTCCAGGGGTACCTTTTCACGGGGGAGGTCAAGGGCCTCCTTTCTGACAAAGATAAAGCAACAGGCCGTGATAAGTGCAATGGATAAGATAAACGGGACGGCCATGATGGACATAAGCTCCCACGCGGGGATGGAAAATTTCGTGTAAAGGTAAAGGTTTTGGGGGTTGCCGAAGGGGGTAAGCATTCCGCCAAGGTTTGCCGCCAGGGTCTGCATGATAAAGGTGAAGGCCATGTGCTTTTTCTTGCCCGTTACGTTAAGGACGAAAAAGCCAAGGGGCAAAAAGGTGAGAAGCGCCATATCGTTTGCGATAAGCATTGACCCGATAAAAGTGACGTACACAAGGGCAAGGATGCTGCTTCGGGTGGTTTTGAAGACCGATACTATCTTTTGGGCGAGTATGTAAAAAAAGTTGATGTTTTTAAGGGCGCACACCACCGCCAGCACACAAAACAGACAGGTTAAGGTCTTAAAGTCAAAATAGGATAAATATTCTTTGTCTAGGGGGACGAAAAAGCAGGTGACAGTCGCCGCCAAAAGGGCGATAAGCATCACTGCGTTCTTTTTTATAAAGACTTTTACGTCGTGCCCGTGGTGAAAATGTGCGGCCGGGCGCTTTTTGATCGCTTCCATTTTTAGTTAAGGTATTCCTTTTGGTTCCTTGGTGTCTGGCCGTGGCCATCGGCTATAAATTCTATCAAAAAGCATTTTTACTGTCAACTGAAATTTATCAAAAATCACACCCTTTAAAAAGAATATTTCTTTTTAATTTTGTCCACCTCAAAAACCCCTTTCTGCGTCTTTTTACAAAACCCCTTTCCTCGGGGGCGGGGAGAGATAAGGCTTAAGACAAAAATAAAGGCAAAATTGTGACCCCTACGAGATTTTGCCGTTTCCCACAAGCGGGAGCCCTCGGCAATATTCCGCAAAAGCGGAATGCGAACTACCTCGTTAGACTTTTTCAGGATATAAACTTTCAACACGACGGTGTTTCAAGGTACATATACTCCGCCTTCTCGGTGAGTTCAAGTCAGAAAGGGGATAATGCAAACACATATTCTTTACTCATATAGCCTCTCAAAAAAATTCGACATTAGTTATTATTACTTTATCCCATACCTCTTTAAGTGTAAATTTACCTTTTGAACCAAAACGGAATAATTTATAATCTTCTTTGAATTTAAATGGAAAACTTACATCTTCACTATGATCCTTT
>JAFWAM010000199.1 GCA_017507595.1 Clostridia bacterium | reverse complement strand
CATGACCTGGCGGCAAACGCCGCAGGGCGCGCAAAGGGGGGCGATGGGGCCATCCTCAGGCCCGCCGACGACGGCTATCTTTTTAAAGGTGCGCTCCCCTGCGTTGACGGCCTTGAAAATAGCGACACGCTCTGCGCACACGCCGGGGGAATATGCTGCGTTTTCAATATTGGCGCCCGTGTAAATTTTGCCGTCTGCGGTCAAAAGGGCGGCACCTACCCTGAAGTGGGAATAGGGCGTGTAGCCGTCCCGCCTTGCTTCAATGGCGGCAAGAAGTAACTCTCTATCTGTCATAAAAATCACCTTTTGTTTATAAATTTATGGGTTTAATCGACTTATTGGCGGACTTTTGGTAAAAAGCTTGTGCCGGAGGTGTTGCCCTTTTCCACGCCAAATACGTCCAATACGGTGGCGGAAATATCCGCAAAGGTGGGCAGGGTGCCTAAATTTACGGGGCGGATGCCCTTGCCGTATAAAAGCATTGGGACGTATTCCCTTGAGTGGTCGGTGGAAGGCGTACCCGGATCGCAGCCGTGATCGGCCGTTATCATAAGAAGATCGTCTTCCTTCATGCCGGCCATAAAGCCGCCAAGCCATTTGTCAAAGTCGCTTGCGGCCTTGGCGTAGCCGCCTACGTCGTTGCGGTGGCCGTAAACCATGTCAAAGTCAACTAAGTTTACAAAGCAAAGACCCGTAAAGTCGCGGTCCAGCATTTGCATCGTCTTTTCCATACCGTCGGCGTTGGAGGTGGTGCGGGTGAATTCCGTTATCCCCTGCCCTGCAAATATGTCGTAAATTTTGCCGATGGATATTGTTGCAAGGCCGTTTTTCTTAAGCCTGTCAAGCATGGTTTCGCCGGGGGGGAGAAGTGAATAGTCGTGACGGCGGGACGTCCTTTTAAAGGGGTATTCCCCCTCGAAGGGACGGGCAATTACCCTGCCCACACCCCAGTCGCCCTCAAGCATTTCCCTGGCGATCTCACAATACCTGTAAAGCTCCTCTATGGGGACGAGGGATTCGTGAGCGGCGATCTGGAAAACGCTGTCTGCCGACGTGTAAACGATAAGGGCACCCGTCTTTAAATGCTCCTCACCGAAGTCCTTTATTACCTCCGTGCCAGAATAGGGCTTGTGGCAAAGGGTCTTGCGGCCGGTCAAGGCCTCGAATTTTTCCATCATATCGGCGGGGAAGCCGTCGGGATAGGTGGGAAGGGGCTTGGGGGAAATAACACCTGCTATCTCCCAATGGCCGATGGTGGTGTCCTTACCCATGGAGCTTTCCCTGAGCCTTGCGTGGGCGGCCAAGGGGGCCTATACCCCACCGCCTACACCGTCCACGTTGAAAAGTCCTAAGGAAGCAAGGTTGGGACAGTGGAAATTTTCGTGACGGCGGATGGAGCCGAGAGTGTTGCTGCCCTCGTCGCCAAAAAGGTTGGCGTCGGGCTCCTCACCGATGCCAAAGCTGTCAAGAACGATCAAAAACAGTCTTTTTGTTTCCATAATCAATAAATTAGTCCTCCGCAACGGCGAGAGCGATCTCCATCATTTTGGTAAAGGAGTTTTGCCTTTCCTCGGCGGTGGTGTTGTCTTCGGGGTGGATAAAGGAGTCGCTTACCGTGCAAATGCAAAGGGCCTTTTTACCTGCCCTTGCGGCGTTGCAGTAGAGAGCGGCTGATTCCATTTCAACGCCAAGAACGCCCATCTTTGCCCAGTCCATACCCGAGTTGGATTCGTCGTAGAAAATGTCTGACGAGAAGATGTTGCCTACCTTGAAGTTTACGCCTGCCTTTTTGCATTCCTCGGCGGCCTTGACCAAAAGGCCGAAGTCGGCAATGGGGGCAAAGGTCCCGGGAAGGTTATATTGGGCGGCGTAGTTGCCGTTGGTGCATGCGCCCTGAGCAATGATGATATCCCTTACCCTGAGGTCGGGGTCGAAAGACCCGCAGGAGCCTACCCTGATAATGCTGGATACGTCGTAGAAGTTGAAAAGCTCGTAAGAATATATGCCGATGGCGGGCTGACCCATACCGGAGGCCATAACGGATACCCTTTTACCCTTATAGTAGCCCGTGTAGCCCTGAACGCCCCTTACGTCGTTGACTAAAACTGCGTTTTCAAGATAATTTTCCGCAATGAATTTGGAGCGCTTCGGATCGCCCGGCATTAATACGGTTTTGGCAAAGTCGCCCTTTTTTGCTGTAATATGTGGGGTTGGAAT
>JAFWAM010000198.1 GCA_017507595.1 Clostridia bacterium | reverse complement strand
CTTCGGGATTGGCAACGCCCTTGGCGAGGAAGTAGTCAACGCCCTTTTCAGCAACGTCAAAGTTGATATGGCAGGAAATTACCCCGATACCTGCGTTGGCGGCCTTAAGTAAAACGCCGTCAATGCTTTTGATGCCGGTAAAAATCGCAGGATGGTGAGTAATGATAAGACCTGCCTTTACCCATTGAGCGTACTCGACGGTCTTATCCGTAAGGTCGAGGGAAAATACCACGTTGGTAATATCGCTGTCGCTGCCTATTATAATACCGCTATTATCCTGAAAGCCTGTGAGCTTGCCGTACATATCGGAAAGCTCGAAAGGAGCAAAGCGGTCGATAAGCTCGTAAATTTCCTTAAGTCTCATTTGATTAAACCTCTTAAAACCTGTAGTTTTTTCGTTAGCTTTTGGGAAGAGTCCTCGCTGATGTTACTTGAGTTGCGGGCGGATTCAATCATCTTCATCATATTATCAAGATAGCGCTTGAAGTCCTTGTTGCCACGAAGATTTTCACGGCCGAATTCTTCCTCTAATTGGGTGTAGCCGTCGCTTACGCCAAGCTGGGCTTTTATGATCTCATAATACTTATCGTCGGCGTAAAACATAAAGTCACGGATTATACCGTAGCCAAGGCTATGAAGCTCCTTACGAACCAAATCGGCGTTCTTCATTGGCTGTAATACTACGATAAGCGGCTTATAGGCCGACTTTTTGAGAATTTTAACAATCTCCTGCCCCCCCATACCGGCAATGAGAACCTGGTCTGCCTGCGGAACGGACTCAAGCCCGTCGGTCAAAAAAGCTTCAAAGCTGTCAAAGCCCGAATCGGTCAGAAGATCGATAGCTTTTTGCAGGCTTGGCTTTGAAATATCGGTAACGTATACCTTTTTTGCGAGCCCGCGGGATAGTACCTCCTTGGACACGTAGCCGTGATCACAGCCTACGTCTGCAAAGGTGTCGGTGGTTGACAGGAGGGAAATTATAGTTTCAAGACGGACGTTCATTAGTCAAGAAAGTCCCTTAAGCGCTTGGAGCGTGACGGATGACGAAGCTTTCTTAATGCCTTAGCCTCTATCTGACGGATACGTTCACGGGTGACGTTGAATTCCTTACCGACCTCCTCTAAGGTCCTGGATCTGCCGTCGTCAAGACCGTAGCGAAGACGCAAAACCTTTTCTTCACGGGGGGTGAGTGTGTCAAGGACCCTTATAAGATGCTCCTTAAGCATAACGTTTTCAACGACGTCGCTTGGGGCCTGAGCGTTTTCATCAACGATAAAGTCGCCGAGGTGGCTATCCTCCTCCTCACCGATTGGAGTTTCAAGAGAGATTGGGTCCTGGGCGATCTTCTGAATCTCTATAACACGGGATTCGGGAATGCCCATTTCCTTGGCGATTTCAGAGGGGTAAGGATCACGGCCAAGCTCCTGAAGAAGCTGGCGCGAAACCTTTGCCTGCTTATGAATGGTTTCAACCATATGTACAGGGATCCTTATGGTCCTTGCCTGGTCGGCAATGGCGCGGGTGATGGCCTGACGAATCCACCAGGTCGCGTAGGTTGACAGCTTGTATCCCCTGGTATAGTCAAACTTTTCAACTGCCTTCATAAGGCCCATGTTGCCCTCCTGAATAAGATCAAGGAAGTGCATACCCCTGCCCACGTGGCGCTTGGCGATAGAAACCACAAGACGAAGGTTTGCTTCGGCCAATATCTTGCGGGCGGCAAGATCGCCATCTGCCATACGCTTAGCAAGGTCGATTTCTTCTTCGTTGGTAAGAAGGGGTACCTTACCGATGTCCTTAAGGTACATTTTGACGGGGTCGTCCATGCTGATTTCTTTAATGAGCTGCTCATAAAGATTTTGCTCCTGAACGGATTCGTCAACGACCTGTATGCCGGCGTCTTCGATTACGGCGCACATATTTTCCATCTGCTCGTCACTCATCTGGACCTTTTCAAGACGGTCAAAAAGAGCGCTCATCGTGATGGTGCCACGTTTTTTGTAGTCGGCAATTATCTCTTTAGTTATCTCGGCAAGCTTGACGTCTTCTATCATGTTTTATCCTCCGTTTTGAGTTCGTGAAGTCTTTTAATTTTTTTGTCGAGGGTGGCGATGATAGCAAGCTGCTTTGCTATATCGTCCTGCTCCGCACAGTAGTCCCTCAGATAATTAATATCGCCCTCTAAGGCGTTTCTTTCCATGTTTTTTAAACAGTCGGCGTAGTATCTTTCGTAGCTTTCGCAAACGATCCTGTCACATTCGGTAAGCACGTTGTTAAGCTCACCCAAATAGTCGTCCCCTAGCATCTCGGATAAAACGGTAGGGCCAACGACGCGACCGCTTTCGTAAGCGGAGATCAGACACTCGCATAAATCCTTTCTTTGCTGAGAAACAAAGTCTGCATCCAGAACGTCGGTAATGGACGCGTAATCCTTATTGTTAAGGATTGAGGACAAAACGAATCTTTCTGCTTGGACGATTGCGTTGTTTTGGTCGGCATCCCCTTCCTTTTCAGGTGTAATTTGAGCGATAATCGGCTTATAGGCCGACTTTTGCTCAAATTTTTCAAGGTCGCGATTTAAAGCCTCGTAAGAGATTTTTGTAATCTGACTGATGCGTTTAAGTAAATCCTCCCTAACGAAGGAGCGGTCGCTTTCAGCAACCACCCTCAATGCGTTATCCAAAAATTTGCGTTTGGAAACGGCGTCGTTTGGGTTGAAAGCCTGCTCTAAATAAGTAATCTTATAGTCGATAAGTGGCTGAGCGTTTTCAATAAGGGCAAGATACTTGTCCACCCCGTATTTGTTTACGTATTCGTCCGGATCAAGCTTTTCGGGGATGGCAATGATCTTCACCGTAAGGCCGGCGTCACGTAAAATTTCCATACCCCTAAAGGTTGCCTTTTGCCCGGCAGAGTCCCCGTCGTAGCTTATAATAACGGTGTCGGTATAACGAAGCAAAAGCCTTGCCTGCTCCACAGTGAGGGACGTGCCCATAGAGGCAACGACGTTTTTAATGCCCTTAGAAAAGAGGGCGATTACGTCCATATACCCTTCAACCATTATTATGTAAGGAAGGGTACCCTTTTCACGTTTAAGCTTTTTGACGTTGTTTATATTAAATAAGGTTCGGTTTTTAACAAAAATGCTCGTTTCGCGAGTGTTTTTGTACTTGGCGAAGTCGGTCTTTTCAATGACCCTTCCGCCAAAGGCAAGGACGTTGGAAAAGCTGTCTATAATGGGGACCACAAGTCTTTTTGCCTCAAAGTCGGAATAATCCCCTGTGTCCTTATTGTAGCTTACTACCCCTGCGGCAACCATGTCCTCGTAGGAGTGGCCCTTTTCGTGAAGATAATTTGGTAAAGATTTATAGTCCAGCGAGCATCCGATACCAAACTCCACCAACGTCTTTTTATCAAAGCCGCGGCCAAATATGTAATCAAGATACGGTGCCCCGCCTTCGGTGTAAAGATTGTTTACGTAAAACCTTGCGGCGTCCTTTAAAACAGCCAGTCGGTTTTTTTTGTTAAGGGCGTTTTGCTCAATACGCTCCTCATCGCGGGTATCGTAGCCGGGAACCTCCATATTAGCGCGATTTGCCAAAAACTTGATTGCCTCGTAATAGGTAAGGCTTTCAACCTCCATAATAAACTTTATTACGTCGCCGCCGCGCTGACACCCAAAGCACTTGTAAAACTGGCCGGCTTGGTTAACGCAAAAAGAAGGCGTTTTTTCCATGTGACCGGGAAGCGGACAACGGGCCCAGAATGCCCCGCCCTTACGCTCCAACTGGCAGTAAGCGGAAATAACGTCGACGATTTCGTTACGGCTTTTAAGTTCTTCAATAAATTTAACGTCCAGCATAAGTCCTTTAGTAAAAAATAAGGCTTGTACATAAAAAATACAAGAAAATATCTACTTTTTTGAGCCTTACATTTATTTATACAATTTATTTTTTACTTTTCCTTTTTTTTGACAAAAAAAATTGATTTTTTTGCATATATCCGTTTTAAGCAATAAAAAAAAGCCCGCATGGGCTTATTTTTCTATTACGGTGCGATAACCGCCTTTACCGTATTTGATACAGCGGGAAACCCTTGACAGGGTCGCGGATGAAATTAAAGTTTCGTTTTCCACCTGGACGTACGTGTTGCCTTCCAAAATAAGCTTGGCGGAATACAGCCTTTGTGCCATATTTTCAGTTTCGGCATAGGTGCATAAATCTTCAAGTAAAAGTGCGATCACCTGAGGGTCGGTGGTCTTTGCCAAAACCCCGTAAAGATAGTCCTGCATAACCTTTTTGTCTATCATATCACTTTTACCATCCTTTTTTCCTTATTATATATTATACTCGTCAAAAAGATTTTCCGCAAGGCTTTTTTCAGTAATTATTCCATTTTCCATCAGTAAAATTTTATCCGATACCTTTTGAGCAAATGAAAGTTCGTGAGTGACGATGATCATAGAGCATTTTGGGGACTTTAGCTCCAGGATCATATTGGCGACCTCGTTGGTAAGGTGTGGGTCGAGGGCGGAGGTGGGCTCGTCAAAGCAAATGACGTCCGGGGTAAGAGAAAGTGCCCTGGCAATAGCCACCCTTTGCTGCTGTCCACCGGAGAGCTCGTGGGGGTAATTATTTTCCTTTCCCTTTAAGCCCATCTTTAATAAAAGCTCTCTTGAAAGGTCTGCATTTTGTGCAATAACCTGCTTATAGGCCAGTTTTGTAAGATCCTTGGACATTAATCTTTCCTTTGCGCGAAGATCTATTGCAAGCTTTACGTTTTCAAGGGCGGTGTATTGAGGGAAAAGGTTAAAGTTTTGAAAAACAAGCCCGAAATGAAGTCTTTTTTTGCGCAATTCTTCCTGAGAATACTTCTTTTCCGCATCGAAAATTTCCTGCCCGTTAATTTTGATCTTGCCCTTGTCGGGGGCTTCCAAAAAGTTAAGGCACCGTAAAAGCGTGGTCTTGCCGTTACCCGACGGGCCGATAATTGAAGCTATTATGCCGCGCTCCAAGGAAAAGTTAACGTCGGTGAGCACCTTTGTTTCACCAAAGCTTTTATATAAGCCTTCTACCTGTAAAAGGGACATTTTTATCACTCCTTATGAAATAACCAAAAAGCTTGTTTTCTTTTCAAGCCAGTTAAAGAAAATTGTAAGTACACCTACAAAAATCAAATAGTATACCGCCGTGAAAAACAGTGGCCAGATAAGGCCGTATGCCGTATAATCCTGCGCGACCTTTAAAACCTCTGCAATCATCAGCACACGTGCAAGGGAGGTGTCCTTGACTAAAGTTATTATCTCGTTAGACATAGGGGCAAGAACCCTTTTAAAGACCTGAAAAAGCACTATTTTTGAAAAAATCTGGCTGTTAGAAAGTCCCAAAACCTTGCCCGCCTCGTACTGTCCCTTGGCGACGGACTCTATACCGCCGCGGTAAATTTCCGAAAAATAACAGGCGTAATTAATAACGAAGGCAATGGATACAGCCAAAAGCCTTGGCAAAAGGGACCATCCAAACAACAGTGCAGGTCCGTAATAAACGACGAGTATCTGAAGCATAAGGGGTGTGCCGCGGATTATCCAGACAAAGGTCCTTACCGCCCATCTTATGGGCTTGATCTTCGACATTGAGCCGAAGCTTATAGGAAGGCCCAACGGTATGGCCGCAAATAAAGTTATAAAAAATAATGCAATAGTCAATAAAAAACCCTTGAACAGGTCTAGATTGACTGCTAAAAAATCAGCTGACATTTTATCTACCTTTAAACATAAATATGGGTTTAGGCGGAGCAACCCGCCTAAACCAAATAACAAATAATTTTTTAAAATTAACCGAAATATTTCGCTTGAAGTGCGGCAAAGGTGCCGTCTGTTTTTAATGCGTTTAAAGCCTCCTGAACGGCTGTCATAGTCTTGACGTCGTCCTTTCTGAAGCCGATACCAAACTGCTCAAGTTCAAAATTTACGTCTACGTATGCTAAATCTTCGTTCACGGAGCCCTCTCCGACCAGTACCTGAGCCATTAAAATGTCGATAACGGCGACCTTGTCTTTGGAGCTTTTAACCTCTAACAAGGTGTCCTTTTGAGCGCCTGCCTTTATTAATGCCTGCTGACTGACACCGAGCTTTTCTGCAGTGTTTTCACCGGCAGATCCTGCTTCAACTATAACCTCTTTAGCCGTTAAAAGTGAGGCCTGATCGGTATATTTTGACACCTCTGACGCCTGACAAACGATTACCTGGCGGTTTTCAAGGTAAGGCTCGGTAATAAGAATAGCCTCCTGAAGCTCCTCCGTAATGGTCATACCGTTCCAGATGCAGTCGATCTCCTTGGAGTCCAGCGACATAACCTTGTAGTCCCAATCGATAAGAACAAATTCAACCTTTAGATTGAGATACTCGCAAACGGCTTCGGCAAGCTCCGTATCAAAGCCCACAAAGTTGTTGGCTTCGTCAACGTAATTCATTGGCGGATAAAGGGTATACCCTATCTTTAAAACGCCGTCGTCCATACCGACGTCACTGGCGCAGCCCGACATGCCGACAACGGAAAATAACGTTACGATTGAAAGAATAATTGCCAAAAGGCCTTTTTTGAATTTCATTTTTGCTCCCCCTTGGGTTTGATGTCACTATTGTACTTTAATTCGCTAAAGTTGTAAAGTGTTTTTATAAGGTTTTTGCAAAATTGTTAAAAAAAATTTTAAAAAAAGCGCCGACCGTAAGCGGTAGGCGCAAAAATGGGTTAAATTAAGTTGTTAACAAGTCAGCTGACGCTTATAAAGAAAAGGTTTGTTACGTTTTTCTTGGTGATAACGTAATCCCCTGCCTCAAGCTCAATTGTAAAGACGGTGGCACCCTCGTCGTTATAGGCCTCGCCGTTAAGCTTGAAGGAAACGTAATGCTCGTCGCCGAAAACAAGTGTCAAGGTCATTTTTTGAGTGAGTGTGAAGGAAATTGAAGTTTCCGACTCCATTTTAAGACACTTTTTATATGTGCTGCCGTTATAGGTTGCAACACCCTTTGAGGTGGAAAGATTTCCGTCAACCTTGAAAAACTGAGTGGGCATGCCGTTATCGAAGGCGTGCGAAATACCCTCAACCTTTATACCTTCAAGGGCGGTAGCCAATACTGAATAGTTGGTAACTTTGGCTTTTTGCTCGGTTGAAAGGGCTGAATATTCCTTATAGACGGCCAAGATGCTTTGGTCGTTGGATGTATCCATCTGATTGATAAGACCGATAACGCGCTCGACCATAAGGATCTGGGCGGTTTCGTAGTGATCAAGAAGTAGCTGGGCGTTTTTGACCTGAGCCTTCTGTCCGTCGGAAAGGGCCATATACTTTTCGTAGCAACCAAGGATCATATCAATATCCGACACGGTGGGGTACTGAGGGATTGCGGAAATTTCCTCGTCTAAGGTGTTGGTGGAAACGTCTTGACTTAAAATCACCTTTGAGGTGTAGGCAAGAAGGGCTGCCTTAAGCTTGGCATCAACGGCGTAAGATAAGTCGTCGGCCTCGGTAAAGGTCCACTTGAAGTCACCGCCCTGTACCCTGCCTGCCCAGGAAATAACCGTGTTGCGGGCTTCAAGGGCAGTTTCAACTGAGTAGTCGTACATGATGGACTTGTCGGTGTCAAAATTGTTGTAAGACGTACCGCCTGAAAGGGCAACTACCGTTGAAGGAAGGACCTCGTCACGGGCATTGGCATCGTAATAGTCGTAGCTTTTATTGTTGGCGCTGTACTTTATCATATTTGCGCCACCAGTGATATGGTTGCCGTAGGCCTTGATAACGCCGCCGTCCTCGCCGGAGAACGTGCCAGCGCCTAAGGCGTCGGTGCCCTGCTTTGACGTAAGCATTGGGTTTTTGCAGTTGCGGAAATAGTTGTTTTCAACAAAAATGGAGCTGGCCATGGTGGAGCCTACGCCGTATTTTGAGTTGCCGTCATAATAGTTGTTGTAAACGTGGACGGTAGCGGTCCTTACACGGGGATGACGGGAATCCGAGTGGTCATACCAGTTGTGGTGGTAGGATAAGTAGTTGGAAGATAACTCGCCAGAGGTGCCTAAAAGGTTGGACTTACCCGAATCCCAGAAATGGTTGAAGGAAAAGGTAACGTAGGTCGACTTTTTACAATCGAGTGCGCCGTCGCCCTTATCCTGATCGGCATCCTTACCTGCCTGGCCGTAAAAGAAGTCGCAGTTGTGTACCCAGATATGGGTATTGTCCTGCTGAAGGCCGAGGTTATCACCCTCGTCGGAGTCGCAGTTCATAAAGCCGAGGTTTCTTACCTCAACGTTAGACGAGTTTTTAATCCTTAAGCCAAAGCCATTGAAGGTTGCGTCGTTGCCGATACCCTCTAAGGTAAGCCCACCGGTAAACTTGTCGGTACCGAGATCCACGAGAAGATCGCCCTTTTCAAGGACGGCAGGATCGGTAACGTTGCCAATAAACCTTATTACGATAGGATCTTTTTCGTAGCCCTTTTTAAGGCCAGTCAATATGTTTTGAACGCCAACCATGGCGGTAATCGTTGACTTGCCCGTTTGAATATCCATGGTGATGGTGTCCTTGTTGTTGTCGGTAACGTACAAAACGCGGGCGCCGGCTTTTAAGGTGCCGTCGTCGTTATAGCCGCCGCTTGCCGTTCCGTTTTTAAATGCAAAGCCTTCACGAAGGTGTGCTTTTGGGGTGGCTTCAAAGGTGTATGCGGATGAATCCACCTCCTGAGCACCCTTGACGGCAACGATCTTAACGGTATGTTCGGCAGCCGAAAGGCCGACCACGTCCACACGGTAATAATCGCCGTAATTGCGTATAAGCTGGCCGTCAACAAGCTTGCCGTCACAGTATACGTGATATTTGTCGGCGCCGTCAGCAGGGGCCCACTGGGCGTAAATGCTTTCAAAGGATATGCCTACTGTGGAAACGTTAAGCTGGGACGGAGTTGGGGTGGGAACGACGGGGCCAACGGGATCATCCGGGGTTATTGGATCGTCGGGATCAACAGACTCGCCGGGGTTGGTGGACTCGCCCGGATCGACGGACTCGCCGGGGGTAACGATTGAATCGGAACCGCTGCCGCCTTGAGAGCTGCTATCGATAACCGGAAGCTCACAGGAAGCCGTGAAAAGGCAAACCAATAAAACTAAGACTGCGATGAATTTTTTCATAGAAGTAATCCTTGAAGATTATTTGTGAGCGCGCGTAAGCGCACACGTTAACATTATAATAGTACCATACAAATTGCAAATTTTCAACCTATTTTGCTTAAATGGTCACGATTTTTCGCTTTTACACCCGTTTATTGAATATAAAAAATAAACTTTTTTAAGAAAAAGTGGGCCTATAAGCCAATTATCGCACTTTTTTGCAAATAAAGACGCCAAGGCACAATTTGGCCTTGGCGCGAAATATTTGGTTAAATTTTACCTTCGTCAACAACGAAGCAGGTGTTGATACCGTAGTATAAAAAGGCGTCAACGTGGGCATTTGTAACGACCTCTCCGCAAACGAGGATGGGAACCGCAGGCGGACAGTTTACCGTTGGGGAGGCAAGAACGCGCCCCTTTGCAAGCCTTACGTCAACCTCGCCGGCGGGCATAAGTATTGCCTTGTGAGGGGCAATTTTAACCTCTGCCACAGGTAAGATGGGCGGCGTAGATAAGATAGGCTCAAGCTTTGGAAGGGCTTTTAAAAGACCTTCAAGGCGGTCAATCTTGTCAAGTTCGATTGACGGTGAAACCATCATAACAACGTAATCGGGATCGGAGAATTCACAAACGATATTGTTTTTAAGCAAGTAATCCTTGATAGCGTCCCCCGTGTAACCGTAAGACTTTGGCGCAAGGGTTATTTTTAAAGGCTCTTCCCCGACCGTAATAAAGCCGCAGGATTT
>JAFWAM010000197.1 GCA_017507595.1 Clostridia bacterium | reverse complement strand
CGCAAAAAAAAGTGGTATAATATTAAAAATTCAGTAAAAATGCAGGGATTTGCCCTTTTCGGCGCCCTGTTTAAAGTTTATTTTCAAATTAAATTTGGAGGGATAAAGTTATGGAAAAGGTAAGAATACAAGACGATTTATACAATTACGTCAACGGCGAAAAAATTGAAAGCTTAGTTATCCCTGACGATCTGCCGTCAATAGGGGGCTTTACCACCCTGCACACAGAGGTTGAAGCCCTTATGATCGGCGAGTTTAACAGGATGAGCGACACAGGGGATTATCCCGACGATTATTTAAGGCGTGCCTGCGCCCTTTTTGCGGCGGCAAAAAACGTGGAAAAGAAAGCCGCTGACGGCGTTGCACCCCTTTTAAAGGACCTTGCCCTTATTGAAGGCTTAAAGGATATGGACGACTTTAACGCCGCCTTGAAGGAGCTTGTTTTGTCCGGTATGCCTCTCCCGCTGGAGATCTCCGTTGAGACCGACATGAAGAACACCAAGGTCCACGGCGTTAACCTTCAGGGCCCCGGCGTTATTTTGCCCGACGCAAGCTATTACAAGCCGGAAATGGCCCCACAAAAGGAAGCCCTTTTAGGCATTTGGTCGGCAATGGCTCAGGCCGTGCTTGCAAAAAGCGACCTTTCAAAAGAAGCCCAGGCGCAGTACATACAGGATACCTTAGCCTTTGACGCCATCCTTGGCGGCCTTGTAAAAAGTCAGGAGGAATGGTCAGAATATATCAAGGCTTACAACCCAAGAAAGACCTCCACGGTATGCAAAATGGTTGCACCCATTGATCTCAAGGGGCTTTTAAAGGATCTTTTTGGTAAGGTTCCCGAAAAGGTTGGCGTGTCAGAGCCAAGGTATTTCAAGGCCTTTGCAACAGTTTTCAATGAAGAAACCTTCAATATCTACAAGCACTGGGCGTACGTTACAAAAATGGTGGGGTCATGCTCACTTTTAAGTGAGGAGCTCCGTGAGATCGGCGGCACCTTCTATCGGGCCCTTGCAGGTATCCCCGCAATGACCGCCGTTGAAAAATTTGCTTATCAGCTGGCTTCGGGTATGTATTCCGAGCCGGTCGGCCTTTACTATGGCCGCAAATATTTCGGTGAGGAGGCCAAAAAGGACATTACCGAAATAGTTTATCAGATTATCGACACATACAAAACGCGCATTCAAAACAACCCCATCCTTTGCTCTGAAACCCGTGCAAAAGCCATCCTCAAGCTGTCGACGATGGGGGTTAAGATGGGTTATCCCGACAAGGTCAGGGCAGTTTACGACAGCCTTATCTTTGATGAGGGCGCATCCCTTTACGAGATGGTTACTTCTTTAAAGAGGATCAAAAGGGAGGACGGCTTTTCAAAGCTGTATAAGGACGTTGACCGTACCCTTTGGGCAATGCCCGGACATATGGTAAACGCCTGCTACGACCCCTTTGTCAACGACATAACCTTCCCCGCGGCCATCCTTCAGCCGCCGTTTTACGCCCTCAGCCAGACGAGAAGTGAAAACCTGGGCGGCATAGGTGCGGTTATCGGGCACGAAATTTCCCACGCCTTTGACAGCAATGGCGCCAAGTGCGACGAAAACGGCAACATCAATAACTGGTGGACCAAGGAAGACGAAAAACGCTTTAAAGGTTTAATTAAAGCTATGGTAAAGCAGTTCGACGGGATAGAGCTTCCTTGGGGCAAGGTAAACGGCAAATTTATCGTCAGCGAAAATATGGCCGATAACGGCGGTATGGCTGTAACCCTCGACATTATGTCCAAGGTCAAAAACGCAAATTACGAGGAATATTTCGCCAACTGGGCTCGCGTATGGTGCACCAAGGCAAAGCCCGAATATCAAAAGCTTTTACTTTCAATCGACGTTCACGGCCCCGCGATCTTAAGGGCCAACATGCCCCCGAGGAACTTTGACGAGTGGTACAAGACCTTTAAGGTAAAAAAGACTGACAAAATGTATATTGAGCCCAAGTCAAGGCTCATTATCTGGTAATTTAAAAAAAGTCCGCCTATAAGCCGATTATCTCATTATTTTAAGGTTACTTTTATGAAGAATTATTATAGAGAGCTACCCGACGGGTACGCTTTATATAAGGAAATTGACGCTAAAAGCACAAAGACGGTTATTATTATGAACTTGGTCGCAACTCTTATGATGATAGCCGTCATTGTGCCACTTATTATCTTTTATCTGGTGCCTGAAGGGGCTTTTGACGATGATAAGGTTCAGCTTGGCACCTTAAGTTGGTTTCTTATTATATTTTTAGGGGGATATATTGGCTATATCGTCCTGCACGAGCTTACCCACGGCGCCGCCTACAAAATATTGACGGGCGAAAAGCTAACCTTTGGCTTGACCCTGTCAGTTGCCTTTTGCGGCTTGAAGGAAGGTTTCGTCAACAAAAGGACGGCGCTTATTTCAATACTTGCCCCATTTGTGTTGTTCACCCTTATATTTGGCGCACTTATTATATTTTTGCCCCCAAATCTTATAAGCACGGCAGTTTGCATTTTGTTTGCCTGCCACGTGGGTGGGTGCGCAGGGGACCTTTACGGCACCTTGGTTTTACTTGGCGCACCAAAGGACGTTTTAATGTGCGACACGGGGCCAAAGCAAAGCTTTTATTCCCAACGGAAAAACTAATATTATTAAAAAATCGGCCTATAGGTCGGTTTTTTACTATTTTTGATATATTTTGATTCCTGCGGATAAAGCCGCGGCACAGGCGGATTTTACTGCTAAAGGAGGTTTTTTTGGAAGTTTTTGATGCTATTTTAAAAAGAAGAAGCTGTCGCAAATTTTCTCAGGAGGAAATCAGCGACGAAAATATAAAATTACTGCTTCAAAGCGCAATGGCCGCGCCAAGCGCCTGCAACAAAAGGCCGTGGATGTTTTACGTCGTTAAAAGCAAGGATCTTCAGCTTCAGCTTCGCAAGGCAAGTCCGTATACGGATAAAAACTCCTCTCTCATTATCATAGTGGCAGGGGATGATAAGCGCTCACTTGGTCACAGGATAAACGACTTCTGGATACAGGACGCTTCTGCCGCAGTTGAAAACATGCTGCTTACGGCAACCGACCTTGGCATAGGCTCCTTCTGGTGTGGGCTTTTCCCCATGGTGACCCCCGTAAAAAGAGTCAGGCGCATTCTTAATCTTGAGG
>JAFWAM010000196.1 GCA_017507595.1 Clostridia bacterium | reverse complement strand
GTCAGACTCTCTCTTCAACCTTTCAAGACGAGCCTTTCTTGCTTCTTCAGCCTGCTCTTTAGCAAGTCTTTCAGCCTCTTTTTGTTCGTTAGCTAAACGCTCCTTCTCGGCAAGCTCCTTTTCAGCTTTTAATAAAGCTTCTTCTTCAGCCTTCTTTATTGCCTTAGCAGCCTGCTCAGCCTGCTGTGCCTTTAAATTAGCTTCCTTTTCAGCTTCGGCCTTGAGCATTTTTTCCTTTTCTTCGACCTTTAACTGCTCTTCACGGGCAAGCTTAGCCTCTTGATTGGCCTTAGCCTTTTTAAGAGCGCTTTCCCTATCGTTAAGCTTTTTAGAAATATCATTGATCTCCTGGCGGGCAGTCTTGGCCTGCTTCAAAAGGTCAGCAAGTTGACCGTTGATTGCAACAGCCACGCTTTTGATACCACTTGTTGTAGCCTCTTTTTTAACTTCCATGCTCAAATTGTTAGCCTCCGAATTCCACGAATTTTTCGTTTAAATTGTCTATAATTGCAGCTGCAAGAGACGGCTCCATAATGGCCGCAAGCTTACAGTTTTGTTTGTTGAAAATATTTTCCAAAGTTTCCGCCTTGGAAACGACCAGCCTTGCTTTAAGATTTGTCGCAAGCTTTACAGCATCCTTCACCGTGTTTGGTGACGCTGTCGAGCAAAGCAACAAAAGGGGCACGCTTTTTTTTAGAGTGGATATTGCGTTAACGCCCGTTCTTACCTTGCCAGCCCTGATAGCAAAGCCGATATAGGATCTGATTTTATCCTGCATTATTTATTCTCGCTATTTTTCCGGGCGGAACTTAATAAACGAGTATATACCTCGTCCGGAACTTTTGTTTTAAAAGCCCTGTCAAGTGCCCGTGATTTAATAAGTTTTTTTAAGCAACCATCGTCGCCGCAGAAATACGCGCCACGTCCATTGAGCTTTTGTTCAAAGTCAACATCAAACTGACCTTGATATTTAACGATGCGCAGTAAATTACTTTTATTAAGCTTTTTTCTGCAACAAGCACAGGTTCTTTGGGGGACGTGCTTCATAAATAGAATAGATTAACCTTCGATATCGCCCTCAGCAAGGTCAACAAGGCCTGCGGTAAGCTCTGCTTCCGCCTTAGAAAGACTCTTGACGTCAATCTTCCAGCCGGTAAGACGGGCTGCAAGTCTTGCGTTTTGGCCGTCCTTACCAATGGCAAGTGAAAGCTTGTCATCGGGAACGATTACCCTAGCAATCTTTTCACCCTCAATAGCGCTTACCTTTAATACCTTCGCAGGTGAAAGGGCTTTGGAGATGTATTCTAAAGGATCTTCACTCCATAAAATGATATCGATCTTTTCACCGCCAAGCTCCTGAACGACGGCATTTACTCTGGCGCCGCGCATACCAACGCACGCACCAACGGCGTCAATATTCTTATCTTCGCTGTAAATGGCGATTTTGGTTCTTTGACCTGCTTCACGAGCAATGGACTTGATCTGAACGTAGCCCTGCTTGATTTCAGGTACTTCGTTTTCAAAAAGTCGGCGAACAAGACCGGGTGCTGTACGCGAAACCATGATCTGAGCATTTTTGCCGTTGTTCCTCACCTTCTTTACGTAAACGACCAATTTGTCGTTGACGTTGTAAGTTTCGGTTGGAACCTGATCCTGCGGAAGCATAACGCCCTCTATCTGACCACCACCGATTTCAACGTAAACGTTTTTATTCTCTATCCTGCGAACGATACAGTTTTGAATTTCTTCTTCCTTGTCTTCATACTCAGCGATTGTGTTGTTACGTTCGTATTCACGAAGGCGCTGGAAAACCATTTGCTTCGCGTTTTGCGCAGCAATGCGGCCGAATTTCTTGGGAACAAATTCAACTTCGTAAGTATCGCCAAGCTTATAGGATTTTTTATGCTCCTTTGCGTCGGCTAAAGATATTTCAGTGTCAGGATTGGTAACGACGTCAACTATTGTTTTTGTTGCATAAAATTTTGCAACGCCCTTTTCGGGGTTGAGCTTTATCCTAACGTTTTCAGCCGTGTTGCCGGAATTCTTTTTGTATGCAGCTAAAAGTGCTGTTTCAAGTGCGGCAAGCATATC
>JAFWAM010000195.1 GCA_017507595.1 Clostridia bacterium | reverse complement strand
TACCTTGGTACCCTTGCTCTTTTCGGTACCCATAGAGGTAAACCAATCAGCGCCCTTTAAGATAATCTGCGCGATATTGGCGTAGGTTTCTACGTTGTTAAGTAAGGTTGGCTTTGCAAATAAGCCCTTGATTGCGGGGAACGGAGGTCTGGGACGTGGTTCGCCGCGCTTACCCTCGATAGAGGTCATAAGGGCAGTTTCTTCACCGCAAACGAATGCGCCTGCGCCAAGACGGATCTCAAGGTCGAAATCAAAGCCCGTATCTAAAATATTTTTGCCAAGCAAGCCGTATTCACGGGCCTGGTTGATGGCGATCTGTAATCTGTTAACAGCGATAGGATATTCTGCACGCACGTAAACGTAACCCTGCTTTGAACCGATAGCATAGCCGGCGATGGCCATAGCCTCGATAAGAGCGTGTGGGTCGCCTTCAAGGATGGATCTGTCCATGAACGCACCGGGGTCACCCTCGTCCGCGTTACAGCAAACGTATTTCTCGTCACCGACGGCATCCTTAGTAAACTGCCACTTTCTGCCGGTCGGGAAGCCTGCGCCACCCCTACCCCTTAAGCCGGACTTTAACACGGTGTCGATAACTTCCTGTGGGGTCATTGTGGTAAGAGCTTTAATAAGAGCCTGGTAACCGTCGTAAGCGATATATTCATCAATATTTTCAGGATCGATTACACCGCAGTTACGGAGAGCAACACGGGTCTGCTTTTTATAGAAGTTGGTTTCCGACAAAGCAGTTACCTTATCCATGCCGGCTTTTTCCTCTTCCTTATGTAAAAGTCTTTCAACGATACGACCCTTGATAAGATGCTCTTCAACGATTTCTTTAACGTCTTCTACTGTGATCTTGCTGTAAAAAGCGCCTTCGGGATAAACGATAACAACGGGACCAACGGCACAAAGACCAAAGCAGCCTGTCTGAACCGTTTGAACGTCATTTTCAAGGTTATTAGCTTTAATCAAAGAATTAAACTCTTCTAAAATCTCAGCACTGTGGTTTGAGTGGCAGCCTGTACCACCGCATACTAAAACGTGACTTCTGTACATATATCTTTACCTCAATTATTCTTCGCTATTCACCAAATAGTCGGTGCAAACATTGCCGTTGACAAGATGATTTACAACGATCTGCATTGCTTTTTCACTATCGACGTGGCAGTAAGTAACCTTTTCTTTATTGGGTACATACACCTCAACGATAGGCTCTAACTTGCACATGCCAAGACAGCCCGTGCGTGAAACCTTGACGTTTGTAAGATTTCTTTTAGCAACTTCGTCGATGAAAGTATTGTAAACAGGTCTTGCGCCTGCGGAAATGCCGCAGGTTGCCATACCGATTACAACCCTGATTTCATCAGCATCACTGTTATCTCTCATAATAATTTGAGATCGCATTTTTTCTCTGATTGCCTTAATGTCGGCTATGCTTTTCATAATGAAACACCTCTATTTTTTGTTTTAATATTTTCGTTTATCATTTCACGCAAGAAGATCAGTATCTCAGGCGTGTTAATTTCTATCCCTTCAAGCTCTGCCTTGACGGCACGAGTGTCCAAGGTAAATTCGCTGCCAAAGGCCTTGAAGTAAAAAACCAGCTCGGCAGTACCGAGATTGCCTATCATGGAAACAACTGTGTCAGCAATATCCCCTAACGGCGGTCTGTCAACGTTGTCTATCTCAAAGGTAGCCTTGACCTTCGTTCCGACGCCCTCCTCCGACCAAATGGAAAACTCCCCACCGCAAAGCTCTGCCTGCATCTTTATAAGAGGTATACCCATGCCGACCCGACGGGTCGTTCTGGTGGTTGTAAAGGGATCGGTGACACGGGACAAAAGTTCGCTGTTCATGCCGCAGCCGTCGTCGTCAATGGCGATGGATAGGATGTTCCCCTCCTGAACGACGCTGACCTCAACTAAATTAGCGCCTGCCTTAAAGGAATTTTCAGCAATGTCTAAAATGTTTAATGAAAGCTCTCTCATTTTCCGTTTAAATAATCAATAAGCGCAGAGGGCGTGTTATCCTCAAGCTCCAGCACCCTTCCGTCGGAAATACCGTCCAAGGTGTGGGCATCGGAATCAATTATAACCCTGTATTTTGAGCTGTATTCGGCAATTTGCGCCTCGGTGGCCGTCAAGGAAAGCTCAACTGCTGTAAATTCGTCCGTAACGTCGCCTAAAATGGCGATTATGCCGTTGGCGTCACGATCTATATGGGCGGGAATTGCCGCGCCGTCAAAGGCCTTTACAAGGGCTGAAACCTCCGCAGAGGAAATCATTGAACCGTTCAGAAGTAATCTTTCTTCCTCGCCGACGACATTATCGTCCTCGTCGTAAAAATATTGATTGCCGAAAATTTCCGGACGATTTTTAACGTCGTAAAAGCTGACGGTGGCGTAAAAACGCTCTAAATCCTCAAAGGTCCTGAAAAGGCACAAAACGTGTATATCCTCTGACGTCTGTAGCTCGAAGGCGGGGACTACCGTCACGCCGTAGGCCTTTCCTACAGCCATTGCAACCTTTACGTTGCCGATGGCGTTATGATCGGCAATAGCCACCATATCAAGACCGGACACCGCGGCAAAGCCGACGATGTTACAAGGCGTCATGTCCTTATCTGCACAGGGCGATAGCCCGCTGTGGATATGAAAATCATATCTGACCTTCATGGCACACCTTTTTTATGGCGGAAAAGACGTCCAGCTTTGTGCTTAATATATTGATGTTTTGCTGACGGGCCCTTTCAAGAACGCCGTCCATAAGAACGGACCCCTCGCAAACCACTATGCACGATACGTCCGCAAGAACGCTCACAGCGCAAATGTTGACGTTGGTCATAACGGTAAACCAAGCACAATCGGAAGGAGCCCTTCCCATAACAAAACTAAGTAAATCCCCTGCGTAGCCGCAGGTAATCTGCCTTTCGCCGTTACTTAAGTTAAGTTTTTCGGCAGACAGGATATCCGCCAATTGGTTTACTGTCATCATATCTCTAATTATCTTTTTTTAATTGGGGGCAAACAGTATCCTTTGGCAGTCTGCCCGTAACAACGTCCTCGCAAAAGGCCCGACAGCTTGGCGCGCCGCAAAGGCCACAGTCATTTTGAGGAAGCTTGTTGTGCATTTCCTGAATTTCTAAAAGCTTTACAAAGGCGGTTGCCCTGTCAGTGTCGAGGGTGGGGGTGGCGACCTCATCCTCTTTTTCCGTAAGGTAATAGTCAGCGCTCTTTCCCAAATCAACCAAGGAGTTGGCAATTTGCGGAAACTTTATCCTGAGCTGACGCAGCCTTGCCTTTGCAACGAAAGGATTTTCAACGTTTAAAACGCCGCCCACACAACCGCCCGTACAGGCGTTGAGCTCAATAAACTCAATTTCGTTAAGGGTTCCGTTTTCAATAGACTCTAAAATCCTTATGACGTTTTCTATACCGTCGGCGGCAAGATACTTATCGCGCATTGCCGCGGCGGCCTCACCACCGCTTGACGCCCAGGATAGACCCGTGACGCCCATCTTGCATAAATTTTCGGGATGGTCGATTAGCTTCATTACGGGAAGAAGCTTCATATACATCTCACCCGAGGATAATACGCCGTTAACGTATGGGACTTTTACCCCCATGCCTGACTTTAAGGCGTAAACCTTTGCGGGACAAGGCGAAATGAAGAAAACGCCTATTTCCTCCTCCTTATACCCTAAGCGCACAGCCTTTTCCCTGGCCAGCTTAGCAGATATATCAACGGGAGGAAGAACGTTTAATAAGTGCTTTTTAAGATTGGAAAACCGAGCGTTGATAAGCTCTAAAACAGCGGGGCAGGCCGTGCTTATAATAGGCTGCGGGATGTGCCCCTTGTTAAGTAATATCTGTGTGACGAGAGTGCTTATTTCGGCTCCCCTGCCCACCTCGAACACGTCGTCGAAGCCAAGGCGTTTTAAACCGGTCAAAACGTAATTTACGTCGTGAAGGTTGTTGAACTGGCCGTAAAAGGAGGGTGCCGGCAAAGCAATCTTATACTTGTAGTCGTTTACAATTTCAAATTTATCGTAGCTGGGAATTTTTGCATGATGAGGGCAAAGACGGACGCACTCGCCACATCCCACACACTTGTCGTACATAACGCTTGCAATGCCGTCGCGGACCCTTATGGCCTCGGTCGGGCAACGCTTCATGCACGTTAGACAGCCCTTGCATTTTGCCGGATCAAGGGTAACTGTGGTTAATCTCTTTAACTGACTCATCTTACACCCTTAGATTAATTTGAAAATTTCGTTACGAGGGTAACGGTCGTTCCCTTACCAACCTCGCTTTCAACAATGCATTCGTCGGAATACTTCTTCATGTTGGGAAAACCCATCCCGGCACCAAAGCCAAGGGACCTGACGTCGTCGGTGGCAGTTGAATACCCCGGCTGCATTGCAAGATTGATGTCGGCAATACCCTTGCCCGTATCAATCAGCTTGATGACGACCCTGTCCATATAGATATCCGCAAGGGCAACGCCCCCGTTTGCGTGGATAACCATATTAATTTCCCCCTCGTACATTGCTATAGCAACGCGCCTGACGTCGTCGGAGCTTACCCCCATTCCCTTTAAAAAGGATTTGACGCTTTCCGTTGCCGATCCTGCCGATACGAAGGAATTACCGTCTACGGTGTACTCTAAATGAACGTGATCAGCCATAATTAAAATCCGCCCGATTGAAGGCCGGCAGAATAAAGCTTTCCGCAAGCGGAGAACATTCTTCTCGGCGTTGAGATCAAAACGATTTCCCTTTCAACTGCAAGGGCGATCATTTCTTCGGTAGGAACCTTCCCACGGACAAAAATGATGCAGCGCATGTCCATCATTTCGGCCGTTCTTATGACCTGTGGATTGCAAAGACCTGTGATCAGAACGGCCTGGTCCTTGGCAAAGGCCAGAACGTCGCTCATCATATCCGATCCGCAGGCAGAGGTTACTTCCCTATCCTTAAGCTCTTCAAGACACATGAATTTGCCTTCAAGTATTTTTGCGGCTTCTGAAATCTTCATAATTGTCCCCTCAGACAAAATTTAAACTTAGTTGTATTTTTCGATAATTCCCTTAACGTCCTTAGCGGTTATTCTGCCGAAGACTTCTCCGTTAATGCACATAACGGGTGCTAAGCCGCAGCAGCCTACGCAACGGGTTGCGTCCAGTGAAAACTTCTTGTCGGGAGTGACTTCACCGTTGTTGATGCCTAAAAGTTTAACAAGCTCATCAAAAATTTCACCAGAGCCTTTAACGTAGCAAGCGGTACCTAAGCAAACGCTTACCTGGTATTTTCCCTTCGGATAGAGAGAGAACTGGGAATAGAAGGTTGCTACCCCGTAGACTTCTGAAAGCGGAACGTTGAAGGCTTCTGCTATCATAACCTGAACTTCTTTGGGGAGATAGCCGTAAATTTCCTGAGCCTTTTGAAGAGCGGGCATAAGGCCGCCGGGAACTTTTACAAGTTCTTGAAGCTCAACACGAAGCTGCTGTTCCTGCTCAGGAGTTCCGTCAAACGGTATAACGATTTTTTTCTTCATACAATCCTCC
>JAFWAM010000194.1 GCA_017507595.1 Clostridia bacterium | reverse complement strand
TCACCTTCGGTGTGGCTGATTTCATAACAAACGTCGCATTGGCAATCGCCGTTTTTATCCACGCAATCGCCCTTTTGTGTGGTCATTTGGTCGAGAATTTCGCCACACGTATCGCAAAAAAGCGTCTTTTCGCCATTTTCAAGGCAGGTGGCGGCAACCGTCGTCTGCCACTGACCCGGGGTGTGATTTATTGCACCGCAATCATCACAGGCGCAGTTAAGATCAGTATCCTCGTGATCCCTTACCTTGACGGCGACCTGTCTTACGGTGGCACCGCAAATCCTGCAGCTTATCTCGTCAAGCCCCTCCTCCGTGCAAGTAGGGTCCTTTACCCTGACGGCCGCGCCCTCAATATGTGGGCAGATATCCTTGAGCCATCCAAGGCCGTAATTAAAATATACCACGGCCCCCGCGGCGACAATAATTATTATTATCAATAAGGCAGTCAAAAGCTTTTTCATACAAAGCCCCTCGCTTTAGTCTTTTTCACCTATAGTTTTACTACAAAAGGACAAAAATGTCAACAAAACCGCTTGTTTTACCTTGCGCGTCCCTCAAAAGAAAAGTTTTTGACGGATTTTGGGTCAAATTGTGTGGACTTTTTTCCCTTCTTAATATAAAATATTGTTTACGCGGCCTCTTGAAAAAAGGGGCTTTCTAAAAATTTTTCAACTTTTTTTGTTTTTTGCAAACGAAAAGCCTTTTTGGATTGTATATTAACTGAAAGGCGCAAGGCTTGGGGGATACGGCGTCAAGCATTCACCTGTTAACAACGACCTTAAGTTTGCAAAAACGCGGGTGAAGAAATGAATGACAAATCTATCTCCAATCAAATCGATACTTGCTTACTTGACCTTAAAAACGGGGATAACGGGGCCTTATCGGTCCTATACGACCTGACGGCAAAGCCCCTTTACGCAGTTGCGTACGGGTATCTTAAAAACCGACACGACGCAGAGGACGTTTTATCCGAGGCCTATCTCACGGTAAAGAGGAAGATCTTCCTTTTTAAGGGAAAAAGAGGCTTTAACTGGCTATATACCATAGTAAAAAACCTTTCACTCAATCTTTTGAAGAAAAACTCACGGCAGGTTTCGGTCGACTTTACCGACCGTGAAAGCACTAAAGGACTTGACACCGGCACAGAGGACGTCGCAAACGACCAATCGGGCATATTAAAGGCCGCGCAAGAGGTCTTGTCCGACGCCGAATACCGCATAGTTATCCTCCACGCCGTGGACGGATTAAAATTCAAGGAAATCGCCGAGATGCTCAGGCGTATTGAGGCGACCTGCCGCTGGCAATACAACAACGCCATAAGAAAGCTTAAAAAATATTATGAAGGGAGGATGGAATAATGGACGATAAACGTATTGTTGATTTGTTACAAAAAAATACCGATCTCTCCCCACAAAAGGGCGCAAAGGAAAGGATACTTTCAATGGCACAAAGAGAGCCCTTCCCCGACGAAAACACCTCAAAAAGCCGCAATAACAGGCTTATAGGCTCACTTTTTGTGAAAATAGCCGCCCCCTGCGCCTGCCTTATACTGATGCTTTCACTCATCTTTACTATAACGGGCACAACCAATAAGGCCTATGCGGAATATTACGTCGACGTAAACCCGTCGGTCGTGCTTACCGTCAACAAGCGTGACAAGGTAATCGACGTAAGCTTTTTAAACGAAGACGGCAAGTCCCTTTTGGACGGCCTTGAGCTTGAGGGTGAAAAAATTGACGACGCCGTCAAGGCCATCGTAAAGCAATTAAAGGAAGAAAGCTATCTTGAAGAAAATCACGTCCTGGCAATAAGCGGGTTTTCCCTTAAAAGCAAGGACCTGACAGACAAAATAAACGCCCTTACCGACACCTTGCAACAATACGCCACAGAGCTTGGCGAAAATTTAGAGCTTTACGACAAAACCCTTTCAAAAAGCGATTGGGAAAGGGCAAAGGACAGGGGCATGTCACCCGTCAAGCTCGACTTTGTGGAGCAGGTTTTATCCCTTGACGACAGCTATCGCTTTGAGGCCGTAAAGGAAATGACCGTGACGGAGCTTACCCAGATAATCAGCGACGTCATTTCAACCCTTGACGAGGAGCTTTTAGCCCTTGCCCAAAAGGAAAATCTTTCACCTGTCAGATACGCGCTTATAACGGACGTGTTGGAGCTTACCGACGATTACTCAAAGGAGGAGCTTTCTCTCCTCTCCACGGCAGAGCTTAAGACACTTTATTACGCCCTGACCACCGGCTGGACCATGAAGCCCACCTTAGAGGAGCTTTTCGCCGCGACAGAACTTGGCATAAGCCCCGACGCCTACAGGACCATAAATAAAATAATCGCCCTTGACGATACCTACGCCTTAGAGGAGCTTGTCGACAAAAGCGAGCTGGAGCTTCGCAGCATATACTTCAGGTTAAGGCACACCCTCGGCAACAAGGAGGACGACGCAGAAGAGCCCTCCCCCGAAAAATTATTTATCATCGAAAGCTTGCTCGCTTTAGACCCAACACTGGACGAAGACGAGCTTAAGTTAAAGTCGGTCGCACACCTGACCTGCTTATATTTAAAATTGTTAATAGCTAATTAATCTACTAAAAAACGGAGGTAACACTATGAAGAAATTAGCCACATTACTTGCACTTGTTTTCACACTTTCATTCTGCACCCTCGCTTTTACCGCCTGCGGATCAACAGAGCCGGAAGGCAGGGTTATGAACGTTTCCCTTAACCCACAGGTTGAATTTTTACTCGACGCGGAAAATAAAGTCGTCAGCGTAAACGCCCTCAACGACGAAGGTAACTTTATCATCACCCAGGCAACCTTTAAAGGCCTCTCCGCCGAAGACGCGGTTGAAATGTTCTTGAAGGTTTCCAAGGAAAACGGCTTCCTTGTGGAAGGCGAGCTTAAGGCCGGCGAAAACGAGGTTAAGATCTCCATTTCCGGCGACGACGTCAAAAAGCTTTACAACCAGGTGGTTGAAAGCGCAGAAGAATACGTCAAAACCTTGGGCGTAAACGTTAAAATGCAGCTTGATAAGGTTCTCGATAAGGAATATCTTGAAGGTCTTGTTGCCCAGTGCATGAAGGAACTTGAAGAATCCGAGATCGCCCAGAAGACCGAGGCTGAGCTTTTAGCCCTCATCGAAAAGAGCAGACAGCAGACCGAAGCCCTTTTCAGCCAGGAATTAAAAACACTCTTCTACGAGGAAAGAGCCCTCGAAATCAAAAAGGCAGAGCTTGACAGCTTTATCAAGGCCGTAAAGGAAAACTCCTCAGCACTCGTTTCGGCAGCGCTTGTAACCATCCAGTCAACCATCGACGAGGTAGTTGAGCTTTACGAAGACTTCAAGGAAGAATACACTGAAACCTACCTTTCACAGGCAAGCGAGTACTATCAGGAAGTTCAGGAATATATCGCAAGCAAAAAGGAGCTTTTAAAGGCCCGTCTTGAAGGATTATCCGACCAGCAGATCGCTGCCCTTGAGGCACAGTTTGACGCGGCAAGCATGGCGCTTGACTCCATTAAGGACTTGGCAACCGCTACCCTTGAAAACTTAAGCACCATGGTTGAATCTGCAATCGATACGGCTTATAGCTTAGTGAAAACCACCGTTGAAGCTTTAGGCGTTTCCATCGGCGAATTTGAACAGATCGCAACCGAAGCTTACGAAAAGGCAAAGGAAGACTTTGATGAATTCTTCAACAGCGAATACGCACAGTACATTGCAAACAACTACTGGAAGGATTTAGCTCCTGCCGAATAATACTTAGATTTTTCATCAGCCCACACATACCCCCAAATATATAAACCCTTCTTACCGTCCCCCACGGTAAGACAAAGGGGCCGTCCGAAAGGGCGGCCCTTTTGCGTTGCGTTTTTGGAGCAAGGTATAAAAACCGGGGCTTTTTTTACCAAAAGCCTTGCTATAGGTCGATTATTTAACAAAAACCCATATTTTTGCCAACAAAAAAAAGGGGGATACACCCGCCCCTTTCTTTTTGTTGGCATAAGTTAGCCTTTTTTGACTTAAGCGTCACAAAAAAGCCAACACGTATATGATTTTTAGCACTTTCTGCCCGTAAGATGGCCTTCGGTCAAAAGGTTTTCAAAGCCGTTTTGCCTGATGGCCTCGTAAACGGTGAGGGCAACCGTATTGGAAAGGTTAAGCGACCTTGCCTCCCCTATCATAGGGATGCGCAGGGTCTGGTCGTAATACTTTTCCAGAAGAAGCTCGTTAAGGCCGTGGGTTTCCTTACCGAAGACCAGATAGTCCCCGTCCTTAAAACTTGCATCGGAATATATCCTTGCCCCCTTGGTGGACATAAAATAAAAATTGTCCCCGTCGAATTTTTCCAGAAGCTGATCTATACTGTCGTAATAATGGACGTCAAGAAGATGCCAGTAATCAAGCCCCGCCCTTTTAAGCTTTTTATCGTCAATTTCAAAGCCCAAAGGCCTTACAAGGTGCAGGCTTGAGCCGGTTGCGGCACACGTCCTTGCAATGTTTCCGGTATTTTGTGGGATTTCCGGCTCTACCAATACAATGTTAAACTTCATATTATTTTTTTCCTTTTGTCAGCCTGTGAAGGTTTTAATGATTTCTTCCTTGAACCTCTTTTTTATGGGGAGGTCAAATACGCCCCTTTCGCCGTCGCCGCCAAACACAGACGCGCCGCCCGGGGCAGCCGCAAGACATTTTGACGGAGTAAGACTAACCGTTGCCGTGCCGAACAAATACCCCACCGCCGACACAAGATTTGCCATACTATAATCATAAATGTCCGCGTATAGGTTGATTATCACGTCACTTTCGCAAATGGAAAGGGCCTTTAAAACCTCCACGTTTTTTACGTCGTGTGATACGGCGATCCCAACTTTTAAGCTTTTCAGTCTTATAATCTTCACCCCGCTTGAGGGGCTTTCCCCCTTGTCAAAGGGTCTTTGCGCGTCGGCAATGGAAAGGAGCTTCCCTCCCTCAAAGAGGGCCACCGACCGTCTTTTTTGACCGTAGTTGTCGGTTAAGACCTCAAAGGCGGTGGGGGCGGCCAGGGCCTTTGAAAGCCTTGCCATTTCCCTTAAAACGGTATCCTGACCGGAAAGCTCCCTACGGTAATTTAATGTGGGAAAGGCTTTGCGGCCAATAAGCACCAGATCGGCTCCCTTTAAAAGTTTGTCGCCCTCCGGGGGCAACGTAAGCGAATATGCGATTTTTATGATGTCCTTCATACCTATATTGTATGAGGGGCTTGAATTTTAAGTTACAGCTGAAGCTGTGCGATAATTTCCTTAAGCTCTCTCGTGGTGGTTGCGGAAAAAGCCATCATCTTAAACCTTTTCGCATCCCTTACCCCGGAAAGATAAAGGGCCATCTGCTTGCGCATGATAACAGCCACCTGACGGTCGTCGTATTCCTCCAAAAGTAGGTCTATATGTCTGTTAACGATCTCTTTTTTGTCGTAGCCCGTGACGCCGGTAAGCTCGGCAAAAAGCCACGGTGCACGAAGGGCGCCCCTTGCGAGCATAACGCCGCTTGCCCCGGTTTTTTCCATGCAAAGGTCGGCGTCTTCTTTGCTAAAGATGTTGCCGTTGGCAATAACGGGAATATTCACCCCGTCAACGACGCGCTTTATTGCCTCGTAATCGGCGTCGCCGCTGTAATAGTCCTCGCGGTATCTGCCGTGGACGGTAATCATTTGAGCCTTCTTTATCAGG
>JAFWAM010000193.1 GCA_017507595.1 Clostridia bacterium | reverse complement strand
ATCCACAAGGGAAGCTTCACCCAAAATACAGCCCTTTTGGGGACTGAGCCTTACAACGGCCAGGGGCCTTCCCCCGTCAAGGGTAAGGGGGTAAGTCTTTTTTCGGTACATAAAATAAACTTCCTTGTTCATTTTATGCCGCCGTTAAAGCCGTATATGATTGTACCTCAGCCTTTGGGGCGCAAAATAAGCGGTTTTGTCTTTTTTTGCCCTTTTTTGGGCGGAATTTTTAACGCCTGCCGCATAAAAAGCCGAAAATGACTGAAAATAACATAAAAAATGTAAACAAAATTTTAATTTTACTATTTACAACCGCCAAATTTGGTGGTAAAATATATTTGGTGGAGATTGGCGCAGTTTTGCGCCCGACACCTTGAAAATACTAGTTTTATCTTTAATATTCGGGAGGAATATTTTTTATGAACAGTAACAAAGCCGTTTTGAAATTTGTTGAAGACAGCAAGGCCCTTTGCAAGCCCGACAGCGTGATCTGGATCACCGGGGAGGAGGCCCTTTACGAAAAGCTGAGAAAGGAAGCCTGTGAAACGGGCGAAATGATCAAGCTTAACGAGGAGCTTTTACCCGGCTGCTACCTTCACCGCAGCGCCATCAACGACGTGGCAAGGGTTGAAGGCAGAACTTTTATCTGCTGCACCAACAAAGAGGACGCCGGCCCCATAAACAACTGGATGGCACCAAGTGAAGCTTACTCCAAGATCGGTAAGATCTTTGACGGCTGCATGAAGGGCAGGACCATGTACGTTATACCCTATTCAATGGGCGCAGTTGGCTCCAAATTTTCAAAGATCGGCATTGAGATAACAGACTCCATTTACGTCGTTTTATCCATGAACATCATGACCCGCGTCGGCAACGCCGTTTTAGAAGCTTTAGGCGACAGCCCCGATTTTGTACGCGGCCTCCACTCAAAGGCAGACCTTGACGAGGAGCAGAGGTATATCGCACACTTCCCCGAAGACAACACCATCTGGTCGGTTAACTCGGGCTACGGCGGAAACGTTCTTCTCGGCAAAAAGTGCTTCGCTTTGAGAATTGCATCCTACCTTGGCAAAAACGAGGGCTGGATGGCAGAGCATATGCTTATCTTAGGCGTTGAAAACCCCCAGGGCGAAATAAAATACGTTGCGGCAGCCTTCCCATCGGCCTGCGGCAAGACAAACCTTGCAATGCTTATCCCACCCGAACTTTACAGGAAAAAGGGCTATAAGGTTTGGTGCGTCGGCGACGACATCGCTTGGATAAGAGTTGGCGACGACGGCAGACTTTGGGCCATCAACCCGGAAAACGGCTTCTTTGGCGTTGCACCCGGCACCAATATGAAGTCCAACCCCAACGCCCTTCTTTCCACAAAGAAGAACTCCATCTTCACCAACGTAGTACACGACCTTGACACCAACACCGTCTGGTGGGAGGGTATGGACACCCCTGCACCCACCAACGCAATCAACTGGCGCGGTGAAAAGTGGGATCCCGCTACCTACGTAAAGGCTGACAAGTCAACCTACGGCGCACACCCCAACTCAAGATTTACTGCCCCCACCGTAAACTGCCCCTGCCTTTCCGACCAGTTTGAAGCACCCAACGGCGTTCCCCTTTCGGCAATCATCTTTGGCGGCAGGCGCGCTAAGACCGCACCCCTCGTATACGAAGCAAGGGATTGGAACAGCGGCGTTTTCGTAGGGTCTGCAATGGCAAGTGAAACCACCGCAGCCGCAACCGGCGCAGTTGGCGTTGTAAGGCGTGACCCCATGGCAATGAGGCCCTTTGTAGGCTACAACATGGCAGACTATTTCGCACATTGGATCGAAATGGGCGACAAGATCGCCAATAAGCCCAAGATCTTTAACGTAAACTGGTTCAGAACGGACGACGACGGCCACTTCATCTGGCCGGGCTTTGGCGATAACCTTCGCGTTCTTCTCTGGATCCTTGACCGTTGCGAAAACAAGGTTGACGCAAGAGAAGTCCCCATCGGCTACGTCCCCTACGCAAAGGATATCAATATTGAAGGACTTGACATCACCGAGGAAACCGTTGAAGAGCTTTTATCCGTTGACCGTGAAACCTGGATCGAGGAAGCTAAGGGAATTGAAGAATTCTACGCCCAGTTTGGCGACAGACTCCCTAAAGAGCTTGAAGAAAAGCTTGCCGACCTTAAGAAAAGACTTGGCTAAATATAATATTACCCCTTGGCAACAGCCTGCCAAGGGGTGTTTTTTACTTAAAAATATGCGTTAATCGGCTTATAGGCTTATTTTTTAACAAATTTATGGCTTAAGGTAAAAAAACGGCGGCAGGCTTAATCCCTGCCGTCGATCTTTTTTGAAAGGGCGTCGTGGCGCCGAAGCATTTCAATAAGGCTTTGCTTGGGCGAAAGACCGCCACCTTCACGGGGTTTTTGCCCCTGTTTTTCATTAAAAGGGGCGTTAATCGCCTTATAGGCTTATTTTTTTTTAATAAATTTGCGGTTTAAGGCAAAAAACGGCGGCAGGCTTAATCCCTGCCGTCGATCTTTTTTGAAAGGGCGTCGTGGCGCCGAAGCATTTCAATAAGGCTTTGCTTGGGCGAAAGGCCGCCACCTTCACGGGGTTTTTGCCCCTGCTTTTCGTTAAAAGGGGCGTTAATCGGCTTATAGACGGGTTTTTGCGGATTTTTATCCCCTTCACGGGGCTTTAGAAAAACCCCCTCCACAAGCTTTGATATTAAGTTTAATATATTATCGTTCATAAAGCCACCTGCCCTAAAAAAAGCCGTAAAAAATCAAGGACTGCCGCCTGCCCCGCCAAAATGAGGCCGAAAGCCGTACGTCGCGGCAAATATCACCCGGAATATTCAATAATTTACTCTTTTATAAAGAAAATTGCCGTAAAATTATTGATTATTTTATTATTTTAGTATATAATTAACAATACCGATTTAATTAAACCGTGCGATATGGCCTAAACTATCGGTCAGAAAACTCGCAAAAGGTTATGGTAAATTATATTACTGCCCCTCAAAAAAAATACCCTTGAGGCGGTTAACAGAAAAGGAGTAATAGATGAAAAAGTTATTATGTTTGGTTTTAGCGGTTATTTCAATTTTTGCAATGACTGCCTGTGGCACCGGTTGGAAGTCTGAGGTTACCGATTATTCCGGCGAAGTATCCTCTAACGGCGGCTTTGCAGTCGTTAAAGGCGACTGGGTTTACTACGTTAACGGCGTAGAGTTAAACACGGCTGAAAACGGCTT
>JAFWAM010000192.1 GCA_017507595.1 Clostridia bacterium | reverse complement strand
TTAACGTAATTACTTGACTTTAGGTCGGGTTTTATATAAAATATCTTAGGAAAATCAATCAAATCACATAAGGAAGTGTTTTATGGAACAGAAAGCAACCATGGAAAAGTTAGTCAACCTTTGCAAGTCCCGCGGGATAATCTTCCCCGGCAGCGATATTTACGGCGGCATGGGTAATACTTGGGACTACGGCCCGGTTGGCGTTGAAGTTAAAAATAACCTGAAAAAATTATGGTGGAAGCGTTTCGTGCAGGAAAGTGAAAACTCCTACGGCGTAGACGCCGCCATTTTGATGAACGCCCGCGTTTGGGACGCAAGCGGCCACACGGCATCCTTTGCCGACCCCAAGATGGACTGCAAAAACTGCAAGACCCGTCACAGGGCTGATACCCTTATTGAAAACCATTCCAAGGGCGCCGTTAACCCTGACGAAATGAGCAATGAGGAAATGGAAGCTTACATTAAGGAGCATAACGTGGTTTGCCCACGCTGCGGCAAGTGCGACTTTACGCCTATCCGTCAGTTTAACCTGATGTTTGAAACCTCAAGGGGCGTAACTGAGGACGGCCAGAACAAGATCTATCTCCGCCCGGAAACCGCGCAGGGTGAGTTCGTTAACTTTTTAAGCGTACAGAGAACCACCAGGGCAAAGGTGCCCTTTGGTATCGCCCAGATCGGTAAGGCCTTCAGAAACGAGGTAACCCCCGGCAACTTTATCTTTAGAACCATTGAGTTTGAACAGATGGAGCATCAGTTCTTCTGCAAGGAAGGCACCGACGGTGAGTGGTATGAATATTACAAAAAGGCAGCTTGGGACTTTTTAGTTGATCTTGGCATCAATCCCGACCATTTAAGATATAAGGACCACGACAAGCTTGCCCACTACGCTAAGGCAGCTTGCGATATACAGTACCTTTTCCCCATCGGCTGGTCAGAGCTTAACGGCATACACAACAGAACGGACTACGACCTGTCACGCCATCAGGAATATTCCGGCAAGAATATGCTTTACGTTGACCCCAACACGGGCGAAAAATATATACCGTACGACATTGAATACTCTATCGGCGCAGACAGACTTATGCTTGCCATTTTGTCTGAAGCTTACGACGAGGAGGTCCTTGAGGGCGGCGACACGAGAGTGGTAATGCACTTCCACCCGGCAGTTGCGGCTTATAAGGCGGCAATACTCCCCTTACAGAAAAACCTTGCACCTAAGGCTAAGGAGATTTTGAAGACCTTGACGAAATACTTCCCCGTGACCTACGACGAAGCAGGCTCCATCGGCAAACGCTATCGCCGTCAGGACGAGATCGGTACGCCTTACTGCATCACCATTGACTTTGATACTCTGGAAGATCAGACGGTAACCGTCCGTGACAGAGACAGTATGGAGCAGGTACGCCTTCCCATTGAGCAGCTCGTTGCATATTTAACTGAAAAAACCGCATGGTAATAATAAAAAACCTGTCAATAAGTCGATTATTGACAGGTTTTTCCTTTATCGGCAAATTTTTAAGGTCCGGGAAAAGTTTTTTTTAAAAGGACCGTGAATTTTGTGAAACGGCAAATTCACCTAAATTTAGCCGTGCCCTCACACTAATTCGTTTGACTTTAATATTATACTGTTATATAATATTCAAAGAAGAAATTTTGGCTGTCGCAAGCCCCTTTTTTTTAGGCGCGACAATAGGTATTTGATGAACAGGATTTTAAAGGACAAATTAAAAGACTCGTTAATAAGCGTTGTTCCGATAACGGTCATAATACTTATTTTGAACTTTGTTTTGCCTTCGCCAAATCTGGGGTTCAGCCTGGTTGGCTTCCTGTTTGGCGCGATCCTTCTGATACTTGGCATGGTGCTTTATTCACTGGGCACGGAAATTTCCCTTTCACCCATCGGTGAAATAATCGGCCACAAGGTAACTTCAACAAAGAAAATCCCCCTCATCCTCATAGTTGGATTTTTAATCGGCTTTATGGTAACCATTGCGGAGCCTGACCTGATGGTCCTTGGCAATCAGCTTGGGTCCATAAAGGGCATATTGATCGGCGCAATCGCGTTGGGCGTTGGACTTTTCCTCGTCATTGCCCTTGCAAGGGTCTTTTTGAAAATAAGCCTTAACGTTATCCTTATCGTCCTTTATGCAATTGCCTTTGTGCTTGCGATATTCGTTGACCCGAAATACCTTGCCCTGTCCTTTGACAGCGGCGGCGTAACCACGGGGGCCATCACGGTGCCCTTTATAATGGCCCTGGGCGTAGGCGTTGCCTCCGTCTTTGACAGCAAAAACCGCGATGAGAACTCCTTCGGCGTAGTTGCGATATGCTCGGTGGGCCCAATTATTTTAGTGCTTTTGCTGTGCATTATCTTCAAGCCCGACATTGCGGTAAGCGCCGCGCCTAAGGACTACGGCACCGTCGTGGAAATGTTCAGCGGGTTTTTAGACACGTTTTTACACTGTCTTAAGGAGGTTGCAATTGCGATCCTTCCCATAACGGCATTTTTCCTTATAGGAAACGGACTTTTCTTCAAGATGCACAAAAGCCGTATAACCAAAATCTTTGTTGGGCTTGTTTATACATATTTTGGACTTTCGATATTCCTTACGGGCGTAAACGCAGGCTTTATGGGTATGGGCACGAGCCTTGGCGAAAGGCTTTCAGGCCTTGAAAACAACTGGATACTGATACCGACGGGTATGGTAATAGGCGCGTTTATCGTCCTTGCTGAGCCTGCGGTACACGTCCTGGCAAAGCAGGTTGAAAATATTTCAAACGGAAACATTAAGGGAAAAACCCTGTTGATTTCCCTTTCCGTTTCAATGATGGTATCGGTTGGCCTTACCATGATGAGGATACTTTATAACATCCCCATCAAATACGTACTTATCCCCGGATACGGCCTGGCCCTTTTACTCACGTTTATAGTACCGAAAACTTACACGGCCATTGCCTTTGACAGCGGCGGCGTCGCAAGCGGCCCTATGGCAACGACCTTTATGCTTCCCCTTGCGATAGGTGCGGCCACGGCTTTTTCCGGCCCCGAAAGCATTTTGACAAACGCTTACGGCATAATAGCCCTTATTGCACTTACCCCACTTCTTACCATACAGATATTGGGTCTTGGCGCAAAGATCAAATCCATGCCAAGGCGCAAGATACCCAAATCAGTTCTCAAGCTGTTTGACAACGACATCATCGAGCTTGACGCTGAACGTTAAATTTCAGCGATAATCAGCTTATAGGCGCACATTTTGCCTTTAAGGAGGTATATTATGAAGGATATCTTACTTGAGCTTTTAGTGATCATCGCGCCACATAAAAGCGGCGACAAAATAATAGCACAGCTTCACGGGCTTGTATCCTTTGTGTCGGTAATACACGGCAGAGGAACTGCCCCGTCGGAGTTTTTATCCGCCCTTGGCATTGGCGAGCCGGAAAAGGATATGATCTTTTGCTTTTGTGAAAATAAAAACATTGATCTTATTTATGAAAAACTTGGCAGGCTGAGCGACGGCAAAGCAAACGGTCCCATCGCCATGACAATACCCGTTTCCGCCGTCGGTGGAAATCTTACGCTTCAGATCCTTTTGGGCAAGACCAAAGAGTTAATTTAGGAGGGCTTTATGAAACAGCTTATCGTCACTATTGTAAATCAAGGCTATGAAGAAGCCGTTATGAAGGCCGCAAGAGAGGCAGGCGCCCGCGGCGGTACAATTTTTAACGCAAGGGGCACGGCCGAGGCCCAGGACCTTGTGAAATTTATGGGCATAACCCTTCACCCAAATAAGGAAATCGTCTTTATCCTTACCGCCCACAAGGACCGCGACAGGATAATGACCGCCATAAAGGATGCGGCAGGACTTGCAACGGACGGTGCAGGTATTGTGTTTGCCCTACCGGTGGATTCCGTTATGGGTGTAAAGCTTGAGGACGAGGAAACCGTCTGAAAATAACAAAATATACAAAAACGCCCCTCGGCATCGAGGGACGTTTTTTATATGAAAAAATCCGCCTATACACCGATTAACTGGCTTATAGGCGGATATTTAGTTTAGTTTATTATTGCTTTTCAGGCAAGGAAATTGAAAGGAAAAGATCGTCAAGCTGCTGCTGTTCTACGGGGGCGGGGGCCTCGCTCATAAGACAGGATGCGTTTTGTACCTTGGGGAAAGCAATTACGTCCTTGATGGAATCGGTCTTGGTGATAAGCATAACCAGTCTGTCAAGGCCAAGGGCAAGACCGCCGTGGGGTGGGGTGCCGTAATTGAAGGCGTTGACAAAGAAGCCGAATTTACGCTCGATATCCTCGTCGCTAAAGGAAAGCACGTTGAAGATCTTCTTCTGAAGCTCTCTTGAGTGGATACGGATGGAGCCGCCGCCGGCTTCCTGACCGTTGATGACGATATCGTATGCCTTTGCGCGCATCTTGGTGGGATCAACGTCCAAAAGGTAAAGATCCTCGTCCTTGGGCGCGGTGAAGGGGTGGTGCATAGCAACGTATCTGCCCTCTTCCTCACTGTACTCAAACATGGGGAAGTCAACTACCCAAAGGATGTCGTAGCTGTTTTTGTCGTAAAGGTCGTACTTGTCGGCAAGGTAAAGTCTTAAGCCGCCAAGGGTGCTGTATACGACGGAATCCTTATCTGCGGCAAATAAAACTGCGTCGCCGTCTTCAATATTGAGCCTTTCGGTAAGCTTATCGATAATTTCCGGCGTCAGGAACTTATTAAAGGATGATCTGGGCGCCTCGCCTGCAGGCTTAACGAGCCAGGCAAGACCCTTTGCGCCCAAGGTTTTCGCAACCTCGCCAAGGCCGTCAAGGTCCTTTCTTGAAAGCTTGGTCTGGAAGCCTTTGGCGTTGATTGCCCTTACGCTTTTACCGGGGGCAACGCAATCGCTGAATACCTTGAAGTCAGAGCCTTCGAAAATGTCTGAAACAACCTTAAGTTCAAGGCCGAAACGGGTGTCAGGCTTGTCGGAGCCGTACCTGTCCATGGCCTCTGCGTAGGGCAAGGTCCTGAAGTGACCGTCGCCAAGGTCCATGTCAAGGCTGTCCTTGAAGATGCGCTTGATAAGGCCTTCAACCATATACATAACGTCAGCTTCCTTTTCAACGAAGGACATTTCAAGGTCGATCTGGGTGAATTCCGGCTGACGGTTGGCCCTCAAGTCCTCGTCACGGAAGCATTTTGCCACCTGGAAGTACCTGTCGTAGCCCGCAATCATCAAAAGCTGTTTATAAAGCTGCGGTGATTGAGGAAGGGCGTAAAAGCAGCCTTCACGAATCCTTGACGGAACGAGATAGTCCCTTGCGCCTTCCGGCGTGGATTTACCGAGGAAGGGTGTTTCCACCTCTAAAAAGCCGTTTTCCGTAAGGTAGCTTCTGGTGGCCATGGTCATTTTTGACCTGGTGATAAGCTTTTGCTGTAAGGAAGGTCTTCTTAAATCAAGGTATCTGTATTTTAAACGAAGATTTTCGTTAACGTTAACGTCGTCTGAAATTTCAAACGGAGGGGTGTCGGCATTGGAAAGGATAGCAAGATCGGTTGCTAAAATTTCCACGTCGCCCGTTGGGATCTTGGTGGTTTTTGACTGTCTTTCACGCACGGTGCCTGTAACTGCGAGGACGTATTCAGAGCGAATCGCCCCTGCTTTTTCAAAAACAGACTTTTCGGTGGTTTCGTCAAAGACGACCTGGACGATACCCGTCCTGTCGCGAAGGTCAACGAAAATAAGGCTACCTAAATTTCTTCTTCTTTGAACCCAGCCCATAACCGTTGCGACCTGGCCTGCACTTTCAAGCCTGAAGTCGCCGCACATGTTTGTTCTTTTTCTGCCGTTTAAAAATTCTGACATAATAACTCCTTAAAAGGTAACCCTTGCCCGATCGTACCAAGGCAAGGCTGATATACTGTTTATATAATTATTTTAATAGTTTTATTAACTGTTGTCAATGATTTTTTTGTGCCTTTGATGGGAAAGTCCTTGCCGCGGGGGCTTTTTGACAGGGTTTTTACAAAAAAACAAGGGGCTTTTGCAAAAAAAGCCCCTTATTTTAACTGATTTTAAATTTTGCCCCGAAAAATTAAGGGGTGGAGAGAGTTATTCCGACGTCTTAAGACTTACGACCACGGCGTCGTCGCCTATTTTGTTAATACAGCAAAGCTTGACGATATATTCCTCCCGACCGAAAAGCTTGCAGCTTTCGCCGCAAATAAAGGCCGTGACGTTGCCCTCAGGCAGCTCCATAACAAGATCAGTCACGTGACCGAGGATTTTGCCGTCAAGGACGTTGACGACCTTTTTCTTTTTTAAATCGCTGAAATTAATTTCCATAAGATCCCCTTTTGAAAATTATATTCGCCAACCATTTGCTTTTATGACGGAATTTGGTAAATTTTTGGCTTTTTAGCCTATGATATTTTGCCTTTCATGGTCATAAGGGCGTTTTTTTCAATGCGGGAAACCTGCGCCTGGGAAAGGCCTACCTCGGAGGAAATTTCCGTTTGAGTCTTACCCTCGTAGTACCTTGAATATATGATCTTGCGCTCACGGTCAGGGAGCTCCTTAAGGGCACGGGTCAGACTGGCGTCCTCGGTCCATTTTTCCTCAGTATTGTTTTCGTCGGCGATCTGGTCGACGATTAAAGGGTGTCGCCCTCCTTACTGTAAACGGGGTCGTAAAGGGATACGGTATCCGATATGGCGTCAAGGGCATAGGCAACCTCACGCTCGCACACGTCGATGGATTTGGCTATTTCTGAAATAGTCGGCTCGATAAAGTCACGCTCCAGACGGTTTCTTGCCCGGATGGCCCGATAAGCCGTGTCACGGATGGACCTTGAAATACGCATGCTGTTGCGGGTGCGCAAAAATCTTTTTACCTCGCCAATTATCATGGGTACGGCGTAGGTGGAAAATTTCACCCCGACGGTAAGATCAAAATTATCCGTCGCCTTGACAAGACCGACGCACCCTGCCTGAAACATATCGTCGGGAGATATGCCGGGGGTGTTAAACCGCTTTATTACCGACAACACCAGGCGCATATTGGCAAGGATAAGCCTGTCCTTTGCCCCCTTGTCACCGTTTTTGACCGCTTGAAGAAGCTTTTCGCATTCCTTAGAGTTTATCTTGGGAAGGGTGCCTGTATTGATGCCGCAAATTTCTACACTGTGCTTCATGTAAAGTTCCTCCTATGTATCAAAGGGTTTTATGGCCATTTGATCAAAAATGCGGCCTTTTAAAACAAAAAGTGGGCCTATAAGCCCGTTATCG
>JAFWAM010000191.1 GCA_017507595.1 Clostridia bacterium | reverse complement strand
TCCTTATCGTACTTTAAAAGCATCTTTTCACGCATGATTTCGGCAATCATGAACTTTTCCGACCGGTCGGAGATAACGTCTTCCGTATAGATGGGATCGCCTTCGGGGAGGCGTTTTAAAATCTCCTCCATCAGCTTTTTAAGGTTTTTGCCGCGGCGGGCGGAGATGGTTACGATTTTATCGATATTTTCCACGTCGGAAAAGGCCCCAACTATTTCGGGGAGGTTTTCCTTGGGCATAATGTCCGTCTTTGTAAGAGCAAGGACGAGGGGTATATCCCCCGTTGCGTACTTGATAAGGCTTGCCTTGTCCTCCTCCTTAACGCCGGCGTGGGCGTCAATAAGATAAAGGATAAGATCCACGTCGCGGGCGGCAACCTCCGTGCTTTTTTGCATGCGGCTGTTAAGCAAGGACGACGCCTTGTAAATGCCTGGGGTGTCCTCGAAAACTATCTGATAGTCCTCTCCGTTTTTTATCCCCAATATCCTGTCACGGGTGGTCTGTGGCTTGGGTGACACGATGGCCACCTTTTCGCCGACTAAAACGTTTATTAAGGTTGATTTGCCGGCGTTTGCCCTGCCGACAACTGCGACCGTTCCGCTTTTCATCTTGTAATACCAAGGCAGGCAAGGGCCTGCTCTTCCTTTTCTCGCATTTGTTTTTTGTCCTCATCCGTCATATGGTCGTAGCCAAACAGGTGCATAAGACCGTGGACGAAGAGATAAGAAAGCTCTCTTTGAAGGGTGTGTCCGTATTCGGCGGCCTGCGCCTTTGCCCTTTCCTCACAGATGACGATTGAGCCTAAAAAGATGGCTTTTTCCTCCTCGTCATAGTCGTAAGGAAAGTCCTTTTTTTTGATGACCTTGCCCCTGATGCCATCAAGCATGGGGAAGGATAAAACGTCGGTAACTGCATCTATATGCCTGTTATCCCTGTTTATTTGCCTGATCTCCTCGGGGGAGACCATGTCAAGCTCCGCATACAGATTGACCCTTTGTGAAAGAGTTTTGTATACGGCGTCACAGATATTTTCAGCACCGTCAAGCTGACCGTTGACGTAAACCTTAAGCTTAGCCATTTTTACCGTCCTTGGAGGAAGCAAAGGTGTTTACCCTTTTATCCTTCATTTTGGGATATTTGATCCTGTCGTGATATACGCCCGAAAGGCCGGCTTCTAAAGCCTCCTCAATGAGTCTGATCTCGTGCATGGTTATGTCGCAGTCGGAGAACTGATCAAGCTTCATTCTGTCGTCGATAATGGCCTTGACTACCTTTTCAACCCTTTCTCTTGAGCGGTCGCTTTGGGCGCGGACGGCTGCCTCACATCCGTCGGCAAGCATGATGATGGCCGCAATCTTTGAAGTGGGCTTGGGACCCGGGTAGGAGAAGTCTTTTATGTCAAGCTCGCCCTCGGTAAACTTTAAGGCCTTATTATAAAAATACTGAATGGGAAGGGTACCGTGGTGCTCCTGCGCGACGTCGGCAAGGATAAGAGGGAGATGATATTTTTTGATAAGCTCGCTACCGTTGGTGGTGTGGGCGCGGATTATCTGGGTGGAAAGCTCTGGGGTTAAATCGTCGTGGGGATTGTAGCCGTGCTGGTTTTCGGTAAAGTACTGGGGCTCCTTTATCTTACCCATGTCGTGGTAGTATGCCGCAGCACGGGCAAGGAGTGGGTTTTCGCCAATGGCCGTTGCGCAGGTTTCGGCTAAGGTGGCAACCAAAATTGAGTGCTGGAAGGTGCCGCCCGCATCTGAGATCATCTTGCGGATAAGCTTTGACTTGTGGTCGGTGATCTCTGCCAAGCGGTAGTTTGTAAGGACGTTGAAAACGGCCTCAAACACGGGGAGGATCGCCATCATGGCGACAACTGCGCCAATGCCTGAAATAAAGCCGTGTAAAACTATAAATAATACGTCGTAAACCTTCATGCCCGCCTTGTAGGAAAACAGGAAGGAAAGTGCGATTATCGGCAGAGAGTTTATAAAGCCCATGCCAAAAACCTTTATCCTTGAGCCAACGTTGTCAACAAGGTACACTGCAAGATGGCTGGTGGACAGGCCGATAATAAAGGAGCCTACCGTCTGAATAAGGCCCATATCAACCCCTGAAAAAATATCGCCTATCAGCAAATAAATATTGAAAATGAAGTTCATAAATACTGCCGTAGGCTTATTGACAAGTAAAAGTATCAGCAATGCGCAGATAGCGTACGGTCTTGAAAAAATGCCTACGTACTTGCCAAGTACGGTACAAATTATATATGAAAGCTCCATTGCGATAAAGATAATGGCAATGTTTTTTGCGCGTATCAAAAAGTCGCGTGACTCAAAAAAGAAGTATAAGTACACGACGAGGGCGAGCACCAAAACCGTCGCTACAACGTAAATGGTGTGAAAATACGTGCTTTCGTCAATGATGAAGTTTAAGGTCTGTTGGAAGCTGCCTAAATTGATAAAGATGGCAAACACCACGAGAACGCTTAAGATGATGACGTGTAAAAGGAAGTGAAGTATTGACCACGCGAAATCCTTTTTGCGCCATGCCTGATATTTTTTGTTTTGGAAAAACATATTAACCTCGCTTAATGCTTTGTCTTAATGAACGTGTTTTTTATTTTAAATAAGGTGCTAAAAAACCTTCTTTTTTTGATATTAATCTACAAAAACCGTAGATAACGGGCTTATAGGCCTACTTTTTGGACTTGTCCTCCGCACGGGTATAGGCTTTTATAATTTCCATAACCAATGGATGGCGCACAACGTCCTTATGGGTAAGATTGCAGATTGCAATGCCTTCAATATTTTTTAAAATTGAGGTTGCGTGCTTTAATCCGCTTGTCTTGCCATCGGGAAGATCGATCTGGGTGACGTCACCGGTTATTACCATACGGCTTCCCTCGCCCATACGGGTAAGGAACATCTTCATCTGCTCCTTAGTACAGTTCTGGGCCTCGTCCAAAATGATGAAGGCGTTGTTTAAGGTGCGGCCGCGCATATATGCAAGGGGAGCAATTTCTATAACACCCCTTTCCATAAGCTTCTGATAATTTTCAAGGCCGAACATTTCCTGCAGGGCGTCGTAAAGGGGCCTTAAGTATGGGTCGACCTTAGATTGGAGGTCCCCGGGTAAAAAGCCAAGCCTTTCGCCTGCCTCAACGGCGGGACGGGTAAGGATTATCTTTTCGATCTGCTTGTTTTTATAAGCGGCAACCGCCAGGGCAACCGCCAGGTAGGTCTTACCCGTACCTGCGGGGCCAACGCCGAACACCACCGTGTTTTTATTGATGGCGTCAACGTATTTTTTTTGGCCGAGGGTCTTGCACTTTATGGGCTTACCTTGTGAGGTTATGGCAATAACCCCCGACATAAGCTTGCCTATGTCCTCGGCTTCGCCCTCTTTAGCAAGCTCCACACAGTAAACGAGCTTGGATTTATCCACCACCTCGCCCGAGTCGATAACGGCGTTAAGCTTGCGGATAACCCCTTCTGCAAGGAGGACGTTTTGCTTTTCGCCTGAAATTTCAAGATGAGATCCGTCCACGATAACGGTGGTGGAGGTCTCCTTCATGATGACGTTTAAATTTTCGTCGAAGCTGCCGACAAGCTGGGACAGCCTGTCAGAGCTTTCCACAGGAATTTTGATTACGAATTTTTCCAAATTATAAAACCTCTTGATAAACGTAGGTGATTTTTATTTTTACGACGGCGCCCGCATCTACCCGGGTAATGGAAAGCACCGATATGGACAAGACGTCCTTTTCCTCAAGGCCGGAGGCAAAAAGCCCAAGCACGGTAACGATCTCCGGAGAGCTTTCAAGGGTCGGCCCGTCAACGGTGAAGGATAATACCTCCTCACAAAGGAGGGTGTATTCCCCCGAGGGCTCTATTGGGATCTTCTGGTCCGTAGGGCTTAAAAACCAGCCGCCCATAAGTCCCTCGCCGGCCCTTACCGTATCGCCGACGGCTTTTAAAGGGGTTCCGCTGAAAACAACAAGGCGTATCAGCTTGCCCGTCTTTTTTGACGTAACCATAGGACCGTTTTTAGTTGAAATTTCGGGGAAGGCCGTGGGAATTGTGTCGATAATCAACCTATTGCCCCACTTTTTAGCGGAAACAAAGGCAAGCCCGTCTGAATTTTTATATATGTATCTTTCTATCCCCTTAAGGTCAATATCCTCAAATCTTGAGAAGGCCTTTATGCCGAAATCCTCAACGAGCTGTAAAACCTCGCCCCGCTTTGACGGCGAAAGGCCGTTTACCGAAACCGTAAGCACGTATCCGTCTGAAAGGTAGCATAGTGCGGTAAATACAACGGTAAGAATAACCATGGGAAGGCTTTTTATAAAAGCACCCTTTAAAAGAGATAGCCCGCCAAATCCTACCACGGTCATACGCCACATGGTGCCGGTTAAGGCCTGTACCCCTTGAAGATCACTTTTCTTGACCGAGAGAACGGTTTGCCTGTCGGAAAGGTTTTTGACCCTGTAAACGGAAATGCCGCGTCCGTTAAGCCTTTGAAAAAGCAGGGATAAATTCCTCCCCTCAAAAAGTATGCGGACGGTATTCACAAGGCCACCTCCACAGCGGTGATCCTTCCGCTTAAGACAAGATCGCTGCCCTCAAACCTTTCAACCGAAAGGCTGCTGCCACAAACCCTTACGAGGTGGTTTTTTATGACCAAAGTGACGCTATAGGTCGATATTTGGCCTATTTTGACAACCCCCTCAAAATGCGCACCAACGGGATATACAACCGAATACCTGAAAAAATACGGCTGCTTTAAGGGGTTAACTATTTTAGCAATTTCCTTTTCAAAGCCCATATACTACCGATTTATCGGTAATATTATATTGGGAAAGCACTGCTATTATTCGTCTGCAGTCTTTGTAAAGCGTGCCAGTATTTTTTTGATAACGAACACGCCAAGGTAAAACCCAACGAGGGATAAAAGTGCGCCGATGATTACGTCGGAGGCATAGTGCGCGCCGATCACTACCCTTGAAAAAGCAACGGTAAGGGTGTAGGCGTAAGCAACGATGGTGAGTATCCAAGATACCTTTTTGGGCATATTTTTAAACACCACGGGGAGCGACATAATGGCCAGAATAACCCCCGCAGACGAAGTATGCCCCGATGGGAAGGATTTATATCCGTCCTTGGCGACGCCGAGGGCGAGAAGTTCTTCAGGGACGGAGCGCTTACCGTTTACCACGTACCATCTGGTGTACTGAGAAAAGTCCCCCATCACGTTGAGCATCCTGTACCTTGCCCTGCCGAAAAACGGCTTTAAAAGATGGGTTGCCGCCTGTGAAAAAGCCGCTGTAAATATGATGATAAGGCCGCAAACGGCAAGGCCCTTTAAATACTTTTTGTTTATCCTTGAGCAAACAAAAAGCCAAAGCGCCGTAAAGACGATAGCAACCGAAACCGTTGCCACCGTGCGCATGATCCCTTCTAAATCAGAGATCCAGCCGTGGGTCAAAAG
>JAFWAM010000190.1 GCA_017507595.1 Clostridia bacterium | reverse complement strand
GGCGATTTAAGAAGAAGAAACATTGATTACGAAGGCGTTGAAGTTGAACAAGGCGGCCCATGGGGTTATCGCCACCAATTCAACATTGCCGACTCCGGCTACGGCATGCGCGCCCCCAGGGTAACCAACGACAGGGCGGGCGAGGTCGGCCGCACCCTCAACATCAAGGACTTTGACCTTGACCGTATTTTCGGTGAGGAGGGCGTTCAGATCTTACACTTAAGCGGTCTTATTGCCGCACTTTCACCCGATACGGGCAAGTTCTGTCTGGAGCTTGCCAGGGCCGCAAAAAAATACGGCACCTTAGTATCCTTCGACCTTAACTATCGCGCTTCCTTCTGGGTAAACCGTGAAGAGGAGCTTTCAAGGATATTCAAAGAGATCGCAGGCGCCGCCGACATACTTATCGGCAACGAAGAAGACTTCCAATTAGCCCTCGGCATTAAAGGCCCTGAAGCTGGCGGCAAGAACATTGGCGACAAGATAGACGGCTTCAAGGGCATGGTACAAAACGTTCGTGCCGAGTATCCTAACGCCCGGATGTTTGCAACCACCCTTCGCCAGGTTGTAAGCGCTAACGAGCATCTTTGGGGCGGCATCCTTTTATCGGGTGACAACTGGCAGGTTATCGAGCCCCGTCCCATTCAGGTCCTTGATCGCATCGGCGGCGGCGACGGCTTCGTCGGCGGGCTTTTGTACGGCGTATTAAAGGGCTGGGACGACGAAAAATGCGCTCACTTCGGCTGGGCGTCAGGAGCCCTTGTTACCACCATGCTTGAAGACTACGGTCAGCCCGTGGACGAAAATCAAGTTTGGGCAATCTGGCAGGGCAACGCCCGCGTTATGAGGTAAAAATTCGGCTATAAGTCGATTATTCAATAAAATTTTAAGAGGGGATATTATGAAAAAAGCAGACATTGGTTTAATCGGTCTTGCCGTTATGGGCGAGAATTTAGTTATGAATATGGAAAGAAACGGCTTTACCGTTTCAGTTTTCAACAGGACGACCTCCAAGGTCACCGACTTTGTTGAAGGCAGGGCAAAGGGTCTTAACATTATCGGCACTTATTCGGTTGAGGAATTAGTCGCTTCTCTTAAAAAGCCGAGAAAGGTCATGCTCATGGTCAAGGCCGGTGCCCCCGTTGACGCCTTTATCGAAACGCTTATTCCTCATCTTGAGGAGGGTGATATTATTATCGACGGCGGCAACTCTCACTTCCCCGACACGGCAAGAAGAACTGCTTACCTTGAATCCAAGGGCCTTTTATACGTCGGCACAGGCGTTTCCGGCGGTGAGGAAGGCGCTTTAAACGGTCCTTCAATGATGCCGGGCGGCTCTCCTGCGGCATGGCCCCACGTAAAGCCCATCTTTCAGGCAATCTGCGCCAAGGTTGAAAACGGCTCACCCTGCTGCGACTGGGTTGGCGAAAACGGCGCAGGCCACTTCGTAAAAATGGTTCACAACGGCATTGAGTACGGCGATATGCAGCTTATCTGCGAGGCCTACCAGATCATGCGTGACCTTTTAGGTATGACCGCCGACGAAATGCACGAAGTCTTTGCCGAATGGAACAAAGGCGAATTGGACAGCTATCTTATTGAGATCACCAAGGACATCCTTGCTTACAAGGATACCGACGGCAGTCCCATCGTTGACAAAATCCTTGATACGGCAGGCCAGAAGGGCACGGGCAAGTGGACGGGCATTGCCTCCATGGACGAGGGCGTTCCCTTAACCCTTATCGGTGAAGCAGTATATTCAAGATGCCTTTCCGCTATGAAGGAGGAACGCGTTACCGCTTCCAAGATGTTTGCCCACGCAAAGCCCCTTTTCGAGGGTGACAAAAAGGCCTTTATCGAGGATATCAGAAAGGCCCTTTACGCCGCCAAGATCGTATCTTACGCCCAGGGCTATACCCTTATGGCTCAGGCAGCAAAGACCTACGGCTGGAACTTAAACTACGGCGGCATTGCCCTTATGTGGCGCGGCGGCTGCATTATTCGCTCAAAATTCCTCGGCAAGATAAAGGAAGCTTACGACAACAACCCAACTTTAAGCAACCTTTTACTTGATCCCTTCTTTAAAAACACCATCGAGGGTCTTATCCCCAGCTGGCGCAAGGTTGTTTCCCAGGCCGTATTAAACGGCATTCCCGTACCCTGCACGGCTTCAGCCCTCAACTATTTTGACGGCTACACCACGGAAAAGCTCCCCGCAAACCTTCTTCAGGCCCAAAGGGACTATTTCGGCGCCCACACTTATGAAAGGCTTGACAGCGAAAGGGGTAAATTCTTCCACACAAACTGGACGGGCCGTGGCGGCAATACCTCTGCAAGTGAATACAAGGTATAATTTTCTATTTTGACTTATAAGGAGAAATTTTATGGTATATCCCGATTTAAAAGGTAAGGTTGCCGTTGTTACAGGCGGCTCCGGCGTATTATGCTCAGAGTTTTGTCGCGCCCTTGGTAAGGCCGGCGCAAAGGTAGTCGTTGCCGGTATCGACCCTAAGGAAAAGGGCGACGCCGTCGTTGAAGAGATCGTCAAAAACGGTGGCGAGGCCATGAACGTTTACATGAACGTTCTTGATAAGGACCAGTTAAAGGAATGTCACGAGCTTATTTTAAAAACCTACGGCCCGTGCGATATTTTGATAAACGGTGCAGGCGGCAACAACCCAAAGGCCTCCACCGACTGTGAATTTTTTGACGAGCAGGTAATGCTCGACCCCAACAAAAAAAGCTTTTTCGACCTTGACCAAAGTGGCTTTGATTTTGTTTTCAAGCTCAACTTCAACGGCACGCTTTTCCCCTGTCAGGAGTTCGCTAAGGATATGATCGGCCGTCCGGGCTCGGTTATTATTAACGTAAGCTCCATGAACTCCTTCACACCGCTTACAAAGATCCCCGCATACAGCGCGGCAAAGGCGGCGATATCCAACTTTACCCAGTGGCTTGCAACCCACTTTGCAAAAGAGGGTATAAGGGTCAACGCCATCGCACCGGGGTTCTTCTCAACGGCTCAGAACGCCGCCCTTTTGTGGAACGCCGACGGCACCCCCACCGCAAGGACAGGCAAGATCTTAAACAACACCCCAATGGGTAGATTCGGCAAACCTGAGGAGCTTATCGGCACCCTCTTATGGCTTGTTGACAATGATGCTTCAGGCTTCGTTACGGGCACGGTTATCCCCGTTGACGGCGGTTTCTCTGCATACTCAGGCGTATAAAAGCAGACAAGGGGAAGGTTTATGAGGATTTTTCTTGAAGAAAAGGACAACGGGGGATTATCTCCCGAAGAGATAAGGTCAGCCGTTTTACAGTCTCTTGAGGGCAAAAAGCTGTCCAAGGTTTTACTTTTACCCCCTGATTTTACCCGTTTTTACTCTAACGCAGGCTTTATCACAAACTTATATTACCACGCCCTTAAGGATACCTGTCAGGTAGACGTTATGCCGGCCCTCGGGACCCACGTCCCCATGACCGAGGAGGAATGCTCCGAAATGTTCGGGGATATTCCCTTCTCCAGGTTTTACGAGCATAAATGGCGTGACGACGTGGTAGATATCGGCACGGTCCCCGGCGAATACCTATCCGAAATAACCGACGGCATCTGGACGGATGACATAAAGTGCCAGATAAACAAGCGGATAATGGAGGACTATGACCTGATCGTTTCAATCGGCCAGGTCGTCCCTCACGAGGTCGTCGGTATGGCAAACCACGCCAAAAACCTTTTCGTCGGCTGCGGCGGCAGCGAATTTATCAATAAGTCCCATATGGTGGGCGCAATGTGCGGCCTTGAAAGCATTATGGGCAAGGATCACACCCCGCCAAGAAAGATTTTCGATTACTGCTTTGAAAATTTCTTGAAAGAAAGGCCCATTATTTTTGCTCTTACGGTAACCACCGCCCCCGGCGGCAGGATACACACTCACGGCTTGTATATTTCAGAGGAAAGGCTCGGTCTTGAAAAGGCCATTGCCCACGCACAAAAGACCAATATTAACGTTGTGGACAAGCCCTTTAAAAAGTGCGTTGTCTACCTTGATCCGGCAGAATTCAAAAGCACCTGGCTCGGCAACAAGTCCGTTTACCGCACCCGTATGGCCATTGCCGACGGGGGAGAGCTTATCGTTCTCGCGCCCGGCGTAAAAATGTTCGGCGAGGACAAGACCAACGACGCCTTTATCCGCAAGTACGGTTATATGGGCAGGGAAAGGGTCCTTGAGGAAATGAAGACCAACCCCGACTTTATGGCAAACATGGGGGCGGCGGCCCATCTTATACACGGCTCCTCAGATGGAAGATTCACCATCACTTATGCCGTTAAAAACATTTCCGCGGAAGAGATCCAAAAGGCAAATTACGTTGCGGCAAGCTATGACGAGATGGCAAAGATATACGATCCCGACAAGCTAAAGCTGGGCTATAACACGGTTAACGGCCAAGAAATCTATTACGTACCCAATCCTGCGCTCGGTCTTTGGATAGCAAAGGATAAGCTTAATTAACTTATTATGAAGTACAAACTTTTAGCATCTGATATCGACGGCACCCTTTTAAATGGAGATGGGGCACTTACGGCCCCCACCGTCACAGCCGTCAAGAAATGGCTTGAGGTCGGCGGATATTTCGTCCTGTCAACGGGGCGCCCTTACGAGGGTATAACTAAAATATCCGCGGCTTTGGGCCTTCAGGATATGCCTGCCGTTTTATATAACGGCGCAATGGTCACGGTGGGCAAGGATATTATCTATTCTCTCGAGATCCCTTGTGACGTGGCAAAGGAGATAGTTTCCTTGGGGCACGAAAGGGACTCCACCATGATCTGCTGGTCAAAAAACAAGCTTTACGCTGAAAAGGACTGTGACAAGGTCACCTTTTACAAATCCATTTCGGGGGTGGAGCCCGTCTTTGTCAGCGATCTTACCTCCGTTTGTCAGCAGGGCATAACCAAATTCGTCTGGTACGACGATCCCGTCTCCACCCAGCGGTTTTTTGAGGAGCTCAAGCCCCGTATCGGCCACAGGGTAAACGTCC
>JAFWAM010000189.1 GCA_017507595.1 Clostridia bacterium | reverse complement strand
CTTGGCGGGAGAAAGCTTGGTGGGCTTTTCAATAACGCCTGCATTAACGAGAAGGGATTTAACCGTTTCAGTAGGTTGAACGCCTTTGGCGAGCCAATCTTTAGCCTTGTCAGCATTGATGACTACTTCAGCGGGGTTAGCGATAGGATTGTAGTGACCGATTTTGTCGATGTACTTGCCGTCTCTTGCAACTCTGCTGTCAACAACTACGATACGATAGAAAGGTGATTTCTTGTCGCCCATTCTTGTCAATCTCATTTTTACTGCCATAATATTTATACCTCCGTATATTGTCTTTAAATTTAATAAGTGTGGCTATAAGCCGATTATTGAACTATTTAATAAGCATTAAAACTTAAATGGAAGCTTTTTGCCCTTGCCGCCCTTCATTTGTTTGATAAGGACCTTGATCTGCTCGTACTGTTTTAAAAGCTTGTTTATCTCCTGCAAGGAAGTGCCGCTGCCCTGGGCAATGCGCATCTTTCTTGAATAGTTTAAAATCTGTGGGTTTGTTCTTTCCTTTTTGGTCATTGACTGAATAATTGCCTTGACCTTGTAAATCTCGTCTTCGTCAATATCGCCTTCCTTGATCTTCAGCTTACCCATACCGGGCATCATGCTCATAACGGCGCTTGCGCCACCCATCTTTTTGAGCATTTCTATCTGATCGAGATAATCGTTAAGATCGAAGGTGTTTTCCTTGAGCTTTTGCTCAAGTTTTTTAGCGTCGGCTTCGGTAACTGCCTGCTGTGCCTTTTCAATTAAGGTAAGCACGTCGCCCATACCAAGGATTCGGTTAGCCATTCTGTCCGGGTGGAAGGGCTCAATATCGGTGAGCTTTTCACCAACGCCGCAGAATTTAATGGGCTTTCCTGTAACTGCCTTGATTGAAAGACAGGCACCGCCCCTTGTATCGCCGTCAAGCTTTGTCAAAACGACGCCCGTAAGGCCAAGCCTGCGGTTGAATTCTTCTGAAACGTTTACGGCAACCTGACCCGTCATGGAGTCAACTACCAGTAAAATTTCGGTTGGGGCAACGGTGGAAATGATATTTTCAAGCTCGGTCATCAGCCCGTCGTCAATTTCAAGACGGCCTGCCGTATCGATAATAACCGTGTCAAATCCAAACTTTTTGGCGTGCTCAACACCGGCAGAGGCAATTTTAACAGGGTTATCGTTGCCCATTTCAAAAACCTCTACCCCCGCCTGAGAGCCAACGACCTGAAGCTGCTTGATGGCAGCAGGCCTATAAACGTCGCAGGCAACCATAAGCGGCTTTTTGCCTTGCTTTTTAAGCATTAGTGCAAGCTTACCCGAAAGTGTCGTCTTGCCCGCACCCTGTAAGCCGCACATCATAATAACTGTGGGAGGCTTAGAGGAAACTTCAAGCTTCTGGTTGGTGCCGCCCATTAAAGAAATTAATTCTTCATTGACGATTTTTATTACCTGTTGGGTTGGATTAAGGCTTTTGATAATGTCCTGACCGACGGCCTTTTCGGAAACGGACGCGATAAAGTCCTTGGTGACTTTAATGTTTACGTCGGCTTCTAAAAGGGCGATGCGGATCTCACGCATTGCTTGCTTAATTTCAAGTTCCGTCAACTTGCCGCGCTTTGTCAGCTTTGAGAAAACGTGATTAAGTTTTTCGCCTAATGATGAAAATGCTGCCATTTACTTCTCCAAAATCTTAATTAGTTTTTCCCTTTCGCCTTCAGGGAGCTCCTTTGAAAGGTCTGTTATCTTTTGCTTTAACGTAACAAGCCCGATTTTTGATTCAAGCTCGTCAAGCTCCGCCTTGACGGTTTTTATTGCGTCTAAAACGCTTTGTCTTGTAACTGACTTTATTTCCGCAATCTCGCTCAAAGACAGATCAAGACAAAAATACATCTCAGCAATGTCGTATTTTGTTGGGGTCAATATTTTTTTGTACGCATCGAGAAGCGCTAAATAGCCGACCTCTTCTATCTTCATAACATCACCGAAAAACAAAATAATGTAAAGTAGTTTTGCTTTACACATAATATTATACCTTTATTTTGTGCCTTGTCAAGCAAAAATACCTTACAAACCCTAAAAAATCATTGCTTTTTATTAAAAAATAAAAACCGCAGGCGTTTTTTGCACTTGCGGTTGATTTTTAGCTTAAAATTATTCTTTTATGAAGATCAAGCGTCGGCAGTTTTCGCATTCAACGATCTTTTCCTGCTTGAGCCTTGTGTATTCCAGTTGAGAAAGCTCCGTCCCGCAGGCCGTGCAATGCTTGCCGTCAACGGGATAAACGATGGGGAATTTTGGATCCTTACGCTTTTCCTTGTACTGCGCCATGACCCCTTGCGGAATGTCCTTTGCTAAAAGGTCAAGCTTTTTCTTGATGGCGGCCTTTTCCTCCTCCTTTGACTTGGATAACTCCTCGTACTTTTTCTTATTATCGTCCTGCTGAGCGAGCATGACCTTGGTGTTGGACATAAGCTTTTTATACTGAGCGGTAAGATCGGTCATTTCCTGCGAAAGCTTGGTAATTTCACCCTCTAAGGCGGCAAACTGCTTTGAAAGCTCATTGGACTTTTTCTTTAAGAAATTAATTGTGTTTTCGTCTTCAACGCCGTCAAGGTCGGTGAACTCTGCCTTTTCCTCGTTGAGTTTTTCAAGCTTGGCCTGGAGGGTGTTCATTGCACCAAGTAAGGATGCGGCCTTGGACTCTATCTGAGCCTTGCTGTCGGCAACGGTTTTTAAAAACTTAACTGCCTGGGCGTATTTTTTGAATTCTTCACTTTGGCGAAGACTGTTTTCAATCTCCTTTAAGCCTGCGTCGATGTTCTGGTACTCTAATAACTTATCTATCATTTAAAACTCCTTCACTTGACGTTAAACGAATCTTTCATCGTCGAAAAAGTAAAAGTCAAGCTTGTTTTTTAACCTGTAAATATTTACGAAATGCTTATAGATGCACTTCAAACCGTAATTTTCGCTGGCAAAATGGGTCATTGCGATTACCCTTTTGCCCTTTTGGATGGCTTCAACCAAAACGTGATGGCGAACGTCAGCAGAAATATAGACGTCAGCCGGATATGATAAAGCCTTACTGTCTAAGCCGGCGCCACAGAAGCTTGCGGCCTTTTTTACGTAAGCAGTTCTGTCACCGTAGACGTGGACCTTTGTTTTGAATTCCTCCTCGACGTGGGCGGCGAGCTCCTCCAAGGAAAGATTGACAGGATAACGTCTGCCGTAGCCCGTGCCTGATAAAAGAGGCTCTAAAATCTCTATCTCTTTATCTTCGGGATTGCCCAGCGAATCGTCAAGCGAGAAGCGGAACAGAAGCGAATCGCACGAGTTGCCGTACCAGCCGTAGGAGTAGCCGGCCGACGAACGCGCGAACGGGTCGAGTATCTCGATCAGCGACTCGAATTCGTTCTCGGTCCCCT
>JAFWAM010000188.1 GCA_017507595.1 Clostridia bacterium | reverse complement strand
TCGTCGGTAATATCAAAAATATCCATATACCAAACGTCTGTGGTGTAGCTTTCGCCGTCAATATCCACCGTGTAAGAGCTTGCCCTGTCGTCACCCTCCCAATAAAGGACGCCAAGGTCGTCAACGGCAAGGCCGTCGGGCGGCGATGGGCGCAGAGTAAAGCCAACGGCCAAAAGGACGGCCAAAGCAAATACTGCCGCGGCAGGGAATATTAACCAAAGCTTTTTGTTCTTCATAGGATAACCCCCTTAAAAAGACGTGTGAACGTAAACTTTACATATTTATTATATGACGACAAGTGTGTTCTGTCAATAGACATCAATAAAATTTTTTATGAACAAAATCCAAAAGCGTATGCTTTTTATACTTTTTTTAAAAAGGTTCAATATTTAAGGTTTTTTGCTTCTTGCCCATTGAATTTGCTGCAAGGGCTTTTTTAAAGAAGGCCCCCTTTCAGCCCCGAAAACAAAAAAATGGCGATAACGGTGTTATAGCGCCATTTTTATTGCTTTTTATACAATTTTTAAGATAAAAAATATAGGGGATAAAAAAATCCACCGGACGGGCCGGTGGATTATTTTTATTGATTTTGTCAGCTTAAAGCCACCGGTGAAACTATCTTGACGTAGTCAAAGTTTGTTCCGTCGGAAAGATTTGTGGTAAAGGTAATCGTATTTTCGCCTGCCTTAAGCTCAATGACGGCAACGGGGACCTCGGTCCAGGTGTGCCATTCCTCTTCACCGGCGCCCGGGGCGGGGATGAAGCTGTTTAAAACGTTCACTGCGGAAGCGTTTACCTTAAGTGAGAAAAGGCTTGACATAAGATAACTGCCGTTTCTCTTGCTGACCCCTGCATAGAGGGCGCATTTACCTGCGGAGGCTGCGTTTACCGTAAAGGTAATGTAGTTGCCTGCCGTATCCGCAACGTTGCCAAGATAGCCGTTTGAGCGGGAGCCATACCCTGTTTTCGCCTTAATGGTGGTGCCAAAGCTTGCATTTTCCGCTTCGTAGTAGTAGCTTGTGCCCTCAACGTCGCTGAGGCCGCCGTCGTCTATAGTACCCTCGCCCCAAACGGTGTTAAGGTAGGTAAGACGGGTCGTAAGCCAGTTTTTGTGGTAAGCCGCCGCAAGCTGACGGGCCGTTTGTGGGTTCTTGTAGCTGTTAAGTTGGCCAATAAGCTCACCGTTGCCGGCGTTAAGTCTGTTGATCCATCTTTGGTAGTTGGCAACAAAGTAGGGTGCGTAAACCGTAGTGGCGTTGTCAATATTCTGGAGGGTGATCTCCAAAAGGTTCATTTCCATAAGGGACGCCCATTTTGCCTTTACCATATCGGTAAACCAAGCCTCGTTTGCAAATACGCTGAGCCATGGGTTGCCGCTGTTTGCGGCGTAAAGGCCTGTGGCGTTGTTCATAAAACCGCTTCTTATACCGTATGCGGAGTCAAAGTCCCAGGGCGCTTCAAAGCGAAGGGTCTTATCCCCCGTCGGGCTCATATCTACGTTAAGATAGAAGCTTGACCATGCAATGTCGGGGTCGCAGGCGATCTCGGATAAGATATACATATCAACCAGGGACTGGAGGTCAATATAGGGTGCAACCGCATCCTTTACTGAAGCCGCCGTCGTTGAAACAAGACTTGTATACGTGTCGTTGAATTTGTAATACGTGCCGCGCTTTGCAGACGTAATAAGTTTGTAAAGGTTGTTAAGGTAATTCTTAATGAAGTTTACCTGATCCATGCTGTAAATGTCGTTTTTGATGGTGTAGCCCTTCTGGCTGCCGAAGTTGGTCGCAAAGGTGTAGTCGCCGCCCTTGTTTACGTCTTCCTCGGTGTAGTATCCGTCAAACTCGAAGAAATAACCAATGTCCACACCCGTGTAGTCGTCATCAGGCTCGCCAATGTCGATGCGGTATTCGTTTACCTGCTGCTGGTCAACGAGAAGGTACACGCCCCAATACTGGTTGTTAAGATATACCTGAACGTATCTGTATTCGGTTGCGTAATACCCGTCGGTGCCTAAGATCTTATCGGCAAGGAACATGGTGGTTGCGTTGTTCTGCATTGCAAGATCCTTCCATTCGGCAAGGAGGACCCAGCTCTTGCACTTGGCGTCGTCGTTCATGCCAAGCATTTTCTGCTTTTTATTGAATTTGAGCCTTATTGGCTTCTTTTCGTATTCTAAGGTGTAGTTACCCCTTACCTTTACCTCGCAGGCAACGTCGGTGAGGGCGTAAGCGTCGTCACAGTTTGAAACTGACACGGTGGAGTCAACGTAGTCAATAAGACCTGCAAGCTTATCCCATCTGCTGTACTTGGTTGCCCACGCGTTGGAGCCGTCTGCCGTGTTAATGTCTATCCTTGCCATTGGGGCCGCGTTGCAGGTACATTTTGCGATACAAGCAACGTCAACGCAGGTTGCGTCAAGACATCCGCCGCATTTTGCGCAAGGACTCTCACAGGTGTGAGGAAGCTGATGGCCACCACACTTTGCATAGCAAGCTACGTTTGTGCAGCCGTCGTCAAGACATTTGCCGCAAGTGGGGCAAGCGTTTTCACAATTGTGTACGGGGTAAGAAAGGCTTGCGCCGCTCTTTGCGACTGCAACGCCCTGCTCTAAAAGGGCTTCAGCAAGGCCGTCGTCAAGACCACCCGTGTATTTTACCAGGTCAAGGTCAGAATCATACGCCGTTGACGTTAAAGCCGCCGCCGTAAGGTAAGCGCCTGCGTCAGAGATCTCTTTCTGGCCGAAGATAGGCGTATCCTGCGCCTTGTCGTATTTGGACATTGCCATGCCGGCATAAACTGCCTTTGCACCCGTAACGGTTGCGGCCTGGCCGTAAGCCTGTCTTAATAAAAGCTCCATCCCGTCAGCGGTTACGCCGTTTTGCGCGGCATAGCCCCATGGCTGGCAAAGATAGATCTTAACGCCGTCTTCGCTTTCTGCGATCTTGTCAACCAAGGTCTTTAAGCCGGCCGTAAAGCCCCTGAAGTTTGCGTAAGCATAGTCGCCTTCAAACATAATGGCAACCATCTGGTACTTTTCTGCAGCTAAAAGTGCGCTTATCTCGCCGCCAAGACCGCTGTTAAAGTCGGTATAGCCGTCAACCAAAACGCCCTTTTCACCAACCACGTCAACGTGGGCGTAGGCGTTTGCGGCCGCTGAAAGCCCCTCAACAAAGGCACCGATGTTTTCCATTGCGGCAAAGCCACCGCCGATAAGCATTACCTTGGATCTTTCCCAAGGCACCTTTTTGCCGTCAACGTAATGCCAATAGCGACCGCCGTCAGCAGGGGCGTTTTCGCTGTACAGATAAAGACCTTCGTACCCGTCGCCGCCCTCAACCGAGGATGCTTTTGCATAAATGGTGACGTTATCCTTTAACGCGCCCCTCGCCAATGGCCGTCACAGCTTCGGGTAAGGTTACCTCGGTAACGTTGCCAAGATCGAGAAATGCGTTTTTGCCAAGGTAAGTTACGCCTCCCCTGACGAAGAGATTTTTAATGGAATATTTTGCCCAGGGCTTTTCTTCGCCGAGGACAAAATCCTTCATTGGGCCGTTACCCGTGATTATCAGGTCGTAGCCGTTTGCGCCCATTTCCACCTGAGCCGTAACCGTGCCGTCCTTGGCGGCGGAAACGTCCCAGCTGTCAGCTTTGCCGCCGCAGCCCACTAAAGAAAGTGCACCACAGCAAACCATAATGGCCGCAAGTAAAAACAAAATGATTTTTTTCATTGATTTTCCTCCCTCGCGCACGGCCGCCATTAAAATTTTATCGTAAATGGCGCGCACGCGTAATTTATCTCATAGTAAATACTAACACAGGCTTTGACCGTTGTCAATATACTTTTTTAAAATTCGTCTAAAAATTAGCCATTTTTTGGATTGGTTCACAATTGTTTTGTTGTCACAAGGCCATTTTCTCCCTTACCCCACACCGCGACGGGCAAGCAAAATTTTGGCAAAAACGTTAAAAAACCGCCATATAGGCGGCTTTTTTACCACAAATACAAATCTTGATACAGCAATCAGTAGCGCGCGCAGATCTTGATAAGCTCTGCAAAGGCTTCGTTTAAATCCCTGCGAAGTCTTTCCGTCATTATTGCGTTTTTTCCGTGTCGGACCGTTCTTTCGCAAAATTCCACCGTGGCGCGGTCTATGGGCGAAAGCTCCCTTTTATACAGCCCCTTGATGATTAACTCCACCTTGAAAAAATCTATCTTGTCGTCAAGACGGGGCTTTACACTGCCAAGCTTTTGGGTGGCAATGGCGACGGGATCACGGTCCTCTTCAAAATATAATGGTACCTCGTCAATGCGGGCAACCGGGGTTGACAAAAGGGCGGTTGCCTCACCCTTTAAAAGCCTTTTTGCCGTTACGTGAAGGACCGCAAAGTGATAAAAACCCGCGTATAGGACGGTTATCGCAACAAAATTTATAATAAACATCCAAAGTGGCCCATAAAGCGTCTTAAAAAATGCGCCCTTGTTGTAAACGTCCACACCCCCCAAAAACGACAGCGCCCCGCACACAACAAACGCCGCCGACAACAGCTTGAAGCTTATTGCGGGCCTGCCGTAAATTACAGTTCTTATGGTAACGCACCCAAGGGATAAGACCGTAAAGATAATTACCGTCGCAAGGGATAAGCCGTAATAGCTGACCGTGGAAGAAGCCAGTATGACCTTAGTCACAAGATAATCAAAAAAAGCGTTCATAATTCACCTCGGTGAGATTATAACCGCTTTCTTTTTCTTTTATACGCCCGTCGGAAATTTTTAAAGGACGATCTCCTCCAGGGAAAGTATATTGAAGATAATAAGCCCCTCCACGTGCTTACCCGTGGCCTTTTCCACGGCGTAGGAGTAAAGCTCCAACTGCTTTTTATAAGTTGCGATCAAGGCTTCGCGCCCCTTGTGGGAGTGCTTATAGTCCACTATGACGGCATTGTCGCCCTTTATTGCAAGAAGGTCAATAACGCCTTGGACAAGGACCTCCTCGTCGCCGCTTTCGCCCGCCATCTCGGGTGGGACCGTTACGATAAAGGGATGCTCCTTATATAGCTTGTAGCCTTTAAGCTTTTCAAATATGGGCGAAGAAAGTATGTCCTTTACCCTGTCAAGGGTGACGGCGCTTTGCTCCTCTTCGGTTAATTTTTCCTTTAAAAGTGCCTCTATATAGCCGTTATCGCCTATTTTGTCAAAATCGGCAAGCTCTAAAACACGGTGGTAGGCGTTGCCCTTTAAAACGAAGCTGTCACCAAAGATCGGCTTATACGACGGCTCGTCAGAAAGCCTTTCCCTAAAGGCCCCGGAAATATCCGTGACCGTCCTTTTGATGGAAAGCCGCGTGTCCTTTTCGTAAGGATAAACAAAGCCGACGTGCTTTGCCACGTCCTTATATAAGTCACCCTCTTTATCGGGGACGGGGGGTAAGATGACCTTGCGGCGCCCGTCGGTTTTTGCAAGATCCTTAAGGCTTTCCCCATCGACCTCAAAATAAGGCATATCACCTGTGCGCAAAAAGTCCACGTGCCCACGGAAGCTACCTTCCTTAGGCTCCTCCTTCAAAGGGTTTTTGGACACTATATACAAAATGGATTTTGCCCTTGTCATGGCAACGTACATAAGACGCATTTCGTCACGGAGGTTGGCGTCTTCTTTACTCATTTTTACGTACTGATGAACGGTGGTATCACGGCGGACCCGCTTTAAGGCGTCGTAAAACTTAAGTCCCAGACCGCAGTCACGGTCGACGATAATTTCACTTCGGCTGTCG
>JAFWAM010000015.1 GCA_017507595.1 Clostridia bacterium | reverse complement strand
TATACCCCAACTTTTATCAAAAATCAAATTTGTGTTTTTGCAAATTGCAATTGAAAAAGCACGGCGATCGCCGTGCTTTTTTGCTTGTTAAATTTCCTGTATTTTAAGCTTTTTATAAATTTCGGAATATTTCTCCTTGGTAAAAAGACTCGTCCCCTGGGTAGTGATGGAGGCTGTGCCCGCAGCAACTGCGCACCTTAAAATTTCCTCGTCATCCATAGCCTTTTCAAGGGCGATTGAGGCCGCCGCTATCATGGAGTCCCCTGCCCCCACGGTAGAGTTTACCGGCACGTTTTCACTTTTACAGTAAAGGTTTTTGTGTCCGTCGGTCAGGATCGCGCCCATACGTCCCATGGAAAGTAAGACCTTTTGCGCCCCCCTGTCAAGAATTTTATAGCAGCCCTTCAGCATATCCGCGTGGGAAAAATAGTTTTCCTTATTGAAGGTTTCAAGCTCGTAAAGGTTTGGCTTTACCATATACACGCCCGCCTTTAATGTGGCGCTGAGCTTTTCGCCCTCGCAATCGACGATGACGTAGCCCTTTGCCGCGGATACAAGCCTGTTATAGTAGTCTGCCGCCACCCCTTTGGGAAGTGAGCCTGATATTACCGTGACGGCCGCATCCTTTCCCACACGCTCAAGGAGAGATAAAAGCTCCTCCTGCTTTTTCTGGGTGACCGTGTCGCCGCTGTCGTTAAGCTCGGTCAGCATGGACTTGCTGTCGATTATTTTATAGTTGACCCTGATGGCGCCCTTGTTCATAACGAACTCGCAAGGGACGTTTTCCTTGTCAAGGTAATTGAGAAAGGTCCTTGCTCGCTGCTCAAACAAAAAGCCCGTTGCAAAAACCTTTTCCCCAAGCCTTGCAATCCCAATGGCCGTATTACACGCCTTGCCGGCGCAGTTTTCTATTTTGTTATCGATCCTTGAAAGCCTGCCTACGTCTAAATTTTCCACCTCGATAGTGCAGTCAATACAAGGATTTGGACAAACTGTCAAAATCATTATTAATATTCCCTATCCTTATCATACCCGCCGCCTTCAGCAAAAAGGCAAAATAAGGCGCACACAAATTCAATTGTGTGCGCCGAAATGGTCGGTAATTATTCTTTAGCAGCTCTTTCTTTAGCTTCTTTGATAATCTTGTCCTGTGCCATGGGTGGAACTTCTTCATAGCGTGCAAACTCAGTTTTGAATCTGCCGCGGCCCTGTGTCATGGAACGAAGGTCGGTTGCGTACTTAGCAAGCTCTGACTGGGGTGCTTCGGCGGAAACGATAGCCTTGCCGTCAACCTGGTCAGTACCTAAAATTCTGCCACGACGCTTGTTCATGTCGCCCATGATGTCGCCCATGTATGAATCGGGAACGGTTACTTCAAGGTGCATGATAGGCTCTAAAATGCAGGGGCTTGCCTTCTGAACGCCTTCCTGGTAAGCAAGCTTAGCAGCAGTGATGAAAGCAATTTCCTTGGAGTCAACGGGGTGATACTTACCGTCGAAAAGTGTGCACTTTAAGTTAACCATGGGATAACCTGCCAAAACGCCTTCCTTGATAGCTTCACGAAGACCCTTGTCAACTGCAGGGATAAACTGTCTGGGAACTGCGCCGCCAACGACTGCGTCAACGAACTCATAAACGCCGTCTTCTGCGCCCGGTTCAAATCTTACCCAGCAGTCACCGAACTGGCCTGCGCCGCCCGACTGCTTTTTGTGCTTACCTTCAGCTTCTGCCATCTTTCTTACGGTTTCACGGTAAGCAATGCGTGGCTCTTTTAATAAAGCTTCACAACCGAATTTGGATTTGAGCTTTTTGCAGAGAATTGAAAGCTGAGTTTCGCCAATACCGGAAAGGAGCATTTCGTTGGTTTCAGCGTTCTTGGTAACGGTGAAGGAGATATCTTCATCTTTAAGTTTGCTGAGGCCGCCGAATACCTTATCCTCTTCGCCTTTCTTTGCTGCGAATACTGCCATTGAGTATACGGGTGCAGGCATAACGATAGGCTCAAAGATCAAGGAAGCGTCTTCCGTTAAGGTGTCGCCGGTGGTAACGTCGCCAAGCTTAGCAAGGGCGCCGATGTCGCCTGCAACTACTGAGGTAGTAGGCTCCTGCTGCTTACCCTTGATATAATAGATAGCGCTGATCTTTTCGTCGTTTTCTTTGTTAACGTCCTTTAAAGTCATACCGGAGTTAAGAGTACCGGAAACGACCTTGAACATGTTAAGTCTGCCAACGAATGGGTCAACGATGGTTTTGAACACGCGAAGGATAACCTTGCCCTGTGGGTCGCACTTAACTTCAGCAAGATCGTCGCCCTTCTTCATGATAGCGGGTGCTGCTTCGTTGGGTGCGGGTAAAAGTGCAATAACCTTATCAAGAAGGTTTGTTACACCCTTGTTCATATAGCCTGAACCGCCGAAAACGGGGATGCAGGAGCAGGTCTTAACGCCAAGCTTAACGCCCTTTTCGATATCTTCGCTTGAAAGAAGGCCTTCTTCAAAGAACTTTTCCATAAGCTCTTCATCGTTGCCGGCAGCAAGCTCTGAAAGGTCGCCGTACATCTTGTCGTATTCGCCTGAAAGCTGTGCGGGTACGCCGCCCTTTTCTGCACCGTTAAGGTCGAAAAGCTTGCCGGAAGCAACGTCTACCCAGCCTGCAAATTTGTCGTTTTCCCTGTAAGGGATAAACATAGGTGCGATCTGGGTGGGGTATTTTTCACGGATTGAAGCAACGGTATCAGCATAGCTGGTGTTGTCCTTGTCAAGACCGGAAACGAAGATAACGGTGGGGATGTTGTGCTTTAAGCAGTAGTCAAGAGCAAGCTCCGTACCAACGGTCATGGAGCCTGATGCACCGGTAACGACTACGGCACCGTCTGCAACGGTCAAAGCCTGTACCATTTCGCCTTCGAAATCGAAGAAGCCGGGTACGTCTAAAAGGTTGAACTTATAGCCTTTGTATTCGCAGTTTGCGCATGCGAGAGAGATCGAAGTCTTTCTTGCGATTTCTTCTGCGTCAAAGTCGCATACGGTGTTGCCGTCGTCAACCTTGCCCTGACGGGTCGTTGCCTTGCAAGCAAATAAGATAGCTTCTGCAAGTGTTGTTTTACCCTCGCCGGCGTGACCGATAAGAGCAATGTTTCTAATGTTAGAAGTTGAAATTCCCATGATTTATCTTCCATCCTGTAATAATATTATTTCTTTTGGTTGGGGGCAAAAAACTTTACCGCACCTTTTCTATTATAATATATATTTATAATTTTATCAATAGATATTGCAAAAAAAATCTGCTTTTTTTTGAAATTTCTCAAGATTGTGTAAAGTTTTTGGCTTTTTTTGCGATTTTTTACGGAAAAGATCCGTTTTCTTGCTTTATAAAAGGAATTTTATACGGGTCTTTTTTTAAAAACCGCCCCGGCATTTTAAAAAAACACGTCCCATTTAGGCAAAAAAGCGCAAAAAAAGGACGAGGGTTGTCGCCTGCGTCCGCTTTTTGAAGGTATTGGCCCCGCTTAGTCCTTACCCGTTATTTTATCAAGTTAAAGCCTTACGCTTATCTCGGCGGCGGTTAAAACCTCGCCGCTGTCAAGAAGAAGCCGTCCATCGGGAAGTATCTCCTTCGCGCATGCCGAAAAGACCTCTCCGTCGGGTCTTGTGACGGTGATATTTTTACCCAAAATGATGGAATAATCGGCATATAGGCCAAGATCTTCCGGATTTTGCAAATTGTAAATAAGTGTTGCCACAAAGCTTGAAAGGCTTATTTCGCGCCCCAAAACGTCCTTTAAAGATATGGCAACGTCCTTAAGTTCATCAGGGAGATCGTTGTTTACGTTTACCCCGACGCCCACCATTGAGTAGTCCATATACTGGCCGATAAAGGTGTTTTCAATAAGCATCCCACAGATTTTTTTACCGTTTACGAAAACGTCGTTGGGCCACTTGATGCCGCCGTTAACGTCAAAGGCGAGAAGGGATTTAATAACGGCCATGGCGGCTGATTTGTTGACCTCAAAACACTTATCCCCACCCTTTGCCGTGTGAAAGGTAACTGCCGTGAGATAGGCGCCGCCCGGTTTTGAGGAAAAGCTTCTCCCCTTGGTACCCTTGCCGCCCGTCTGACATTGGGCGATGACAACGAAATCCTCACGCCGTGGCCCGTGCTTTTTTATGAGCCTTTTGGCATAATCCTGGGTGGATTTGACCTTTTTTAATTTGTAAATTATCATACCTCGCCCCCGCTTTCCCTTATCAGCCTGTCGAGGGCGGCGTTAACGCTGTCGTAGGTAAAACCCTTTGACACAAGATACCTGAAAGCTTTAACCTTAAGGTCGTAATCCACAGGGCGGGACTTGCAATACTTTTTTGCCACGAGATAAGCGTTTTCATCCTCGTCGTCGATTTTGGAAACTGCCTCCTCCACGATTTTGGCGTCCACGCCCTTAAAGTTTAGCTCTGCCTCAAGACGGCGCTTGCCCCAGCCACGCTTTTTTATCTCTATAAAGGTCGTGGCAAACTGGCTGTCGTCAAGGTAACCGTACTCCTCCAATTTGTTAATAACCCTGCCTATAACACGGTTATCGAAGGATTTTCCCTTTAAATAGGTCACGAGCTGCTTCTTTGTTTTGTTGGATCTTGAAAGGGCCTTTACCGCCCTTTCAAAGGCGCAAGTGTACTCCGATTCCTCTACGAGGGCGTAAAGCTTTTCCTCCGAAATCATATCGCCCACCTGCAAATTGTTGGTCATTTGGGTTATTTTTTCAATGCCGCAGAAGAATTGCCCGTCCAAAAAAATACTGACACGCTTTTTATCGTTTTTTTGCGGGACAATGTCAGTTATCCTTTTCATCAGTAAAAATCCTCCCCGATATTTTCAAGGGTCTTGTCGTAGAAAACGCCGTTAAATTTGTCGATAAACGACTTATAGGCCACTTTTTTAACGCAAAACTCCACGGTGATATCCTCACCGAAATCTGTGTTTAAGTGCTTATAAAAGTGGGGCTGGATCTCCCTTAAAAACAGGTTGTATTCGTCATAGCTTAAGCTGGCCTTAAGCTTTTGACAGCTGAAAAACTCCTTGGCGCCCCCCTTTTTTACGCCCTCCGCCGCCGAGCGGGAATACGCCCTCACAAGGCCACCCGCACCAAGCTTTATGCCGCCAAAATATCTGGTGACAACCACGAGGGTGTTGATAAGCTTTTGATTTTTTAAAACCTCCATAATGGGTGCGCCGGCAGTCCCGGATGGCTCCCCGTCGTCAGATGACCTTGAGGTTAAGCCAAAGTCCGTCACAAAGGCGTAACAGTTGTGAGTTGCGTCCTGATACTTCTTTTTGATAGCCGAAAGGGCGTCCTTGGCGTCCTTTTCCGTTTCAACGTAAAAGACGTGGGTAATAAACCGTGACCTTTCGATCACGATTTCATTTTCGGTATTAAAAGCCACCGCAAAATAACTGTCCATCACACGTCTCCTTTAGTTTATAAAATGAGATAATTAAAAAGTAAAGCTTCCGTCAGCACACTCTAAAATTATCGATCTATCTCGCTTGCTTTCATATAGGTCAGTAATGCTTAAGACCTTTAAAAGCCCCTCTTTTGTTCCGTCAAAAATGATCTTCTCAAGGTGATCACAGCAGGTAAGCATTAAAGGTGCGGAGTATGTCGCCCCCGACCAAAGCCTTATGACCCTTGCTTCGCCGGCAAAATACAGGGCGTCCCTATCAACCCTTGCCGTCCGCTTGGGCAATAAAACCTCCTTTACGGGACAGCGACAGAACAGGCTTTTTTCAAGGGAAAGACTAACGGATGAGTCCTCAAAGGTAACTTCCTTTAAGCCGCAGCCCTCAAAGGCGCTTTCCCCAATAACCCTTACACCGCCGCCGATAACAGCCCTTTCAAGACCGCTTTCGGCAAATGCGTAGGGGCCGATTTCTTCAACCCGGGACGGAATTACAATTTCCGTTAAAGCCCCGTTGCCGTAAAAGGCGTATGGGCCGATTTTTTTAACCGCAGGTGGGATAACGGACCCTGCCCCGCCCTTTACAAGGGTGTCGCCGTGGATAAGGCAATTATTTTCCACGTAATATTCAGGGTTTTCCTCACGGGTAGGACCTGAAATGCTTTTAAGGGGCGCGCCCTTAAACAACTGCCCCGAAAATGCCTGAAGGCTTTTGGGAAGGGTCAAACGCTCTATGCTGACACACCTTATGAAAGGGTCCGTGTTGCCTTCGGCAATAACCTCTTGGGAGGGGTCAAAAATTATCTCCTCAAGGTCAAAGCATCTTGCAAATGCAAGGGGCGAAAGCTTTACGCGCACGCCGCTGAAGTCTGCTTTTTTCAAGGCGGAATCTGCAAAGGCCAGCTTTTCAATGGCGATTTCCTTAACGCCGTCGCCGTCACCCGTCCAGCTTAGGGCGGTGACGCCGCTGTTTTTAAAGGCGCCCTCATCAATGCAATCAAGCTGACTGTCTTTAAAAAATCTTACCTCAGTCAAGTTTTTGGTGTTGATAAAAGCGTATTTATTAATGCGCTTGGTACGCTTGGGCACGGTAAACGTCTTAAGTCCCCTGTTGCCCGAAAAAGCGTAAGGCATGATCTGTCCGCAGATAAAGGTGCCGTCGGGGACGAAGGGATTGGCGCTGCCCAAAACCAAAAAGCCCATCATATTGAAAAGGCAGTTGCCTAAAGCGTAATAATCGCAATCGTCGTCCTCGTCGGGGCCGTTGATCTTTTCAATGGGGCAATCCCCAAAGGCGTCGTGGGCAATGGATTCCGTACGGCTATTGAAGGTTAACTCCTTTAAATTGGAGCAACCGAAAAAGCTTTGGGGGCCGACGTGGACCTCTCCTGCGCTTTCAAAGGACAGGCTTTTTAATGCATTGCAATGGGAAAAGGCCTTGGACTCTATCTTGATATCGTTATTGTTAAAGTTGATATCCTCCAAATTGGCGCAACGGTAAAATGCAAGCTCCCTTACGGTAAAAAACCTGCTGGGGTCGTTATACAACCGCCTTGGTGAAAACGGAAGCTGTAACGCCTTTAAGGAGTTAAAGTTGGCAAATGCAACCTCGCCGACCTCGCGGACGGGCAAGGTCTTTTCTTCCTCAAAAAGGGCGTCAGCAGGCAGCTCCGCACGGATAATTTTATTGTCGTTTACCCCTAAAAGTGTGGCTATAGTACCGTTATTGGCAATTTCGTAAAGGTTTGGCCGCTTGAGGCCTTTGATTTTTTCCACCTTTTGGCCGGGGTTTGCGTCAATGGATAAAAAGATGATTTTGTCGCCGAAGACCTCTCTTACCACCTTGACCTTTTCGATATTTTCGTCAAAATCCTCGCACGCCAAATGTAAAACTTCCATTGGGGACAGTATCTCCCCCGTGTCGGGGGTGGGAAGCATTATGGCCAAAAAGTCTTTGTTTAAGGACTTGACCTTTTTTATCTCGGTCAGAATGGCCTCTGAGCGCAAGGCGTTTACGCTGAGGTAAAATATTACCCCTATACAGGCGTGCTTGGAAAGGGCCTCCTCGGCCATTTCCTCCCAATCCCTGCCCGCAGGCAGGCCCCTGTCGTACCAGATGTTGATACCCCCCTCCTGCAAAAGCAAAAGGTCCTTGTAAACTGCCTTGTAGTCAAGGTGAGAGTAGCTTACGAAATAATAATCGGTATTGTGAACGGCAGGAAGGGCCGAAAGCTGAACCCCGTCAAGCCGCCTGGATTTTTCTATTAAGTTGATTTTTTGCTTTACCGTAAGCTTGCCGTCAACCATTTATCCATCCCCTTTTTTAAACTGAAAAAATTTAACTTATGGATATAAATATGGGGCAATAAGCCGATTATTGCCCCTTTTTGATTATTTTAAGATAATTTTAACGTGGACCTTTTTACCCTTGTGAAGGATAAACTCGCCCTTTGCCATAACGTCCTCGGGGATGGTAAGATCGGTGACCTTTGCGTCCCCTATTGAAACGCCGCCGCCCGAAATAAGGGTCCTTGCCTCGCCCTTGGATTTGGTAATGCCTGCAGCCACCATAACGTCAGGGATAAAGTTTGTCCTTTCAACCTCAACGGTGGGCATGTCGGCCTCGTTGCCGCCGAAAGCGCCCTGGGCCTGCTTCTGGGCCTCAATGGCCTTTGCCTCGCCGTGAACGAGCTTCGTTACCTCAAAGGCAAGCCTTGCCTTGGCGGCGTTCATCCTTTCGTCGCGGTATTTGGTAAGCTCGTCAATTTCCTCAACGTCCATAAAGGTAAGAAGCTTCATGCACTCGTTGACCTTTTCGTCCTCGACGTTTCTGAAATACTGGTAAAAGTCGTACGGACTTGTCTTGTTTTCGTCAAGCCAGAGCGCGCCCTTTGCCGTTTTACCCATCTTTTTACCCTCGCTGGTCAATAAAAGGGTGCAGGTTGCGGCGTAAGCGGGCTTTTGGGCCTTGCGCCTTACAAGGTCAACGCCGGCAAGCATGTTGGACCACTGGTCGTCGCCGCCCATTTCCAGCACACAGTTATAGTTCTTATGCAGCGTATAAAAATCATACGCCTGCATGATCATATAGTTAAACTCAAAGAAAGTCAGGCCCTTGTCCCAACGTTTCTTATAGCACTCGGCCGCCAGCATGTGATTCACGGAAAAATGCGTGCCCACTTCCCGCAGCAGGTTCACGTAATTTAAACTCAGCAACCAGTCTCCATTGTTCACCATCAGCGCCTTGCCGTCGGAAAAATCAATGAACTTGCTCATCTGCTTTTTGAAACACTCAATGTTATGGTTGATAAATTCCGGCGTCAGCATCTTACGCATATCGTCCTTGCCGCTGGGGTCGCCGATCATACCGGTGCCGCCGCCCAGCAGTGCGATG
>JAFWAM010000187.1 GCA_017507595.1 Clostridia bacterium | reverse complement strand
TATTGAGGAATTAAAATGAAAACCGACATCATTATTATAGGTGCAGGCCCCGCCGGTATGATGGCAGCCGTTTACGCCTTAAGAAACAATAAATCCGTACTGGTTTTGGAATCCACCTCGGTAGGCGGGCAGATCGCCCTTTCACCAAAGGTTGAAAACTTTCCCTCCTATAGCCAAATAAGCGGCAGTGATTTTTCCAACAGGCTTTTTGAGCAGATCTTGCTTTTAGGCGCCAATTTTGAGCTTGAAGAGGTAACCGCTATCGTCAAAAACGGTGACGGGACGTTCTCGGTGGGCACCAACTGTGGCGAGCATCAGGCAAAGGCTGTCATCATTGCCAACGGCGTTAAGCAAAAGCACCTTAATATTGAGGCGGAGGAAAAATTCATCGGCAACGGCGTGTACTACTGCGCAATCTGCGACGGCGCATTTTTTAGCGGCAAGGAGGTTGCTGTGGTTGGGGACGGGAATTCCGCACTGCAGACGGCAATTTACCTTTCGTCCATCTGCACAAAGGTCCACGTGCTTACCTGGTTTGACAAATATTTTGGCGATCAAAGCCTTATTGACGTCTTAAAAAAGACGGACAATATCGTGACGGTTCCCAACGTAAACGTAGTTGACTTTTTGGGTAAGGAAGAGCTTATAGGCGTTAAATGCCAGAGTAGGGACGACGGCTCCACCCGAATTTTAAACGTCCCTGCGGTGTTTGTAGCAATCGGACAAATCCCCGACAACAAGCGTTATGCAAACCTGGTTGACCTTGACGAAAACGGCTATATTCTGTCCGACGAGGATATGAAAACACGGACAGACGGGCTTTTCGTTGCAGGGGATACAAGGCGTAAAACCATCCGTCAGCTGACCACTGCGGTGGGGGACGGAACGGTTGCGGCCATGTCTGCAATTGAGTATATTATGAAAAATTAAAGAGCTTTTTTTTGGGTGGGGACCTTGGTCCTTACCCCTTTTTTCGAGCCGGTTAACCTTTTATAAAAAAGGGGCATATTATGTAAAAAGGCGTGTTTTCAGCCGTTTTTGAGTATTTTAACAAAAAAATGGGGCAGCCAAAAACCGGCGTATAGGCTAACTTACAAAAAAAGATTGGCTTATAGGCCCACTTTTTTGGGGATAATTTTGCCAAAAAAACCTTCGGCTTACCTCAAAAAACATCAAAAATGGCCAAAAACGGGCACAGAGATAGATTTTTTTAAAAAATTTTAAATTTTTTTTGTAATATTACTTGATAATTTTGCAAATATCATATATAATATAAGCGTGTAAAAGGGTAGGTGCGATTTGCGCCTGCTTTTGGTTACTAAAATTTTTCATGAGGGTTGTATTATGGACGGCGAAATGACGAAAAGAACGATGCTTGCTGCTATTGAGGAAGTAGAAGTTGATATCGAAGGCAGGATGATAGTTATTGAAGAGCCTGTTATTCAGTCATATGAAGAGCCTTGCACGCCTTGCGAAGAGGTTTGCGTAGTTGCTGATGAAGAGGTTGCATACTCTGAAGCACCGGACCTTGCCGCTGTTGCAGTGGACGTGGTTGGCGAACAGCCCGCACCCAAATACGTTAATAAGAGCTTTGCACAGAAGATGGTTCTTGCTGACGAGGTTATCCAGGACAGATATGACGAGCTTAAGAATTACGCTTTAAGATTCAAAAAGCTTAAGGCAAGGATCTCCAAGAAGTTCGACTCCATCAACAAGGGTCGTTTACAGTTCGTTAAGCTTTCCGTTGCAGGCAAGACCTTAAAGCTTTACCTTAACATGGACATCAGCGAGGTTGATCCTAAGTTCCGCTGCAAGGATATGTCCAACAAGGTTACTTACGAAACCGTACCCGTAATGCTTCGTATCAAATCCGGTCGTGCAGTCAGATATGCAAAGATCCTTATCGATCAGTGCGCTGAAAAGTACGGCTTGGTTGAAAATAAAAAGTTTGTTGAAGTTGACGCAATGCAGATAGTTGATGACTTCCTTGCAGAAAAGGAAGCAAAAAAGCAGGCAAAGCTTCAGCAGGGTGAATAATTAAAATATCCCGGGGCCCAATAAGCCCCGGTTTGATTTTTGCCGGGGTTTT
>JAFWAM010000186.1 GCA_017507595.1 Clostridia bacterium | reverse complement strand
TACCTTGCCTCTGACATTTCAATAACGGTCGTGCCGTCTAAAACGCCCGTGCCGTCCATAAAGGAAAGCTTTGGACGAAGATATTTGTAGTTTGAAAGGTGTCTTGACGTCTGATAGCTTGCTTCAAAGCCCTCGTCCACAAAGAACGGCCAATGATGGCAAAAATGATAAGTATGCCGATAATTATCGCCCCTACTACCGAGCCTTTGTTTTTGCAGAAGCGCCTGAAGGCGTCCTTAAAGTAGCCGACGGGCTTGGTCTCGAACTTCTGGTCGTGAAGCTGAGTGCCGTTGGTAAAGACGAATTTTTCCTTTGGCGGATTAATATTGTTTAAACGTTGTTCACTCATATTATTTCGCCCCCATTCTTATTCTTGGATCGATAATGCCGTAGCTTATATCGATTACGATACCGGCAACAAGGCCAATAAGGGTATAAAATACCGTAAGAAGCATAAAGAAGTTATAATCCGGGTGGGGCTTTGCCTGAACCGACAAAAGATACAGCTGACCTACGCCGGGGATAGAGAATATCTGCTCGATAATAAGCGAGCCGCTCATGATGGAAATAAATTCGCCCAGGATCATGGGGAAAATAGGCACCATGGCGTTTCTCATGGCGTGACGGATGGTCGCCTGCCCCCTCGTCAAGCCCTTGGTCCTTGCAAGAAGCATAAACTCACTGGTTAAAACCTCTGTAAGCTCCGCACGGGTATAACGGGTAAATCCGGCAATGGTACCAAAGGACATGGCAATGACCGCCGGTATAATGGACCTGATGTATTGCCAGTTCCATGCGCCGTAGGCAGTTTCGGCAAGAGGCTCGAAAAGGCCCAGTTTAAGGCACAGAACGGACTGTACCAAAAAGGCGTAGATAAAGGATGGCACCGAAACGAAGATCATTACGCTGGTTGAGATCAAATGGTCCTGCCATTTATTCTTTTTAAGGGCCGCAAAGATGCCAAGGCCCAGGCCAAGGGGTATTGAAACCAATATGGAAAGCAGGTTAAGACAAAGGGTATAAGGAAGCTTTTCAGCGAAAACGTCCCACACCTGACGACCTACGTACTTGATCTCGCCAACGCCAAAATCACCTACGATTGCGTACCTTAAAAATTTTAAAAACTGCTCTGGGATGGGCCTGTCATAGCCAAGCTTTTCACGGTGGGCAAGAAGCAGGTTAAGGTCCTGTCCCGGCTGCAAAACAATTTCGTTGGGAAGAAGTTTTATAAAGACGAAGCACATGGCGACGATTATAAAAAACGTAAACACCATAAGGCCAAGCCTTTTCAATATATACTTAAATAAATACATAGCATTCTCCTCGCTATATGTAAAAATCCGTCGGGAAGCCCCAAAACGTGATTTTATATTCATCTTTATAGGCAGTAATTGGCGCAAAAGCAAGGTCGTTTACCCCCCTTCCGCGCCAAAAAACAAGCCTTTTTAAACGCACAAATGTAGTAAGGGATTTCCCCTTACTACACTGTGAACAAGAATCGGAAAATTTAGTTTTCAAGAACTAATTTACCTATAATTAAACTATAAGCTTTATAGATTAACCTTTATAGTTTACTTCGCCGCCCTGTGACTGTACGAAAGCAGCCCAATCAGCGTCGTTGTGGGTATAGGTGTAATACTGGATGCCGCCACGGCCTACACCAAATACGTAGTCTTCCGTCTTATAAACGATTCTCATACCCTTTAAGGATGCGGAAGCGTCTGTCATTAAGGGGAATACGTTTGACAAAGTCATGATCTTTTCTTCTACCTTAGCAAGGATAGTAAGTCTTAAAGAAGGATCTGCAGAGGTACCTGCGGAAATAGCCTGCTTTTTGTCGGTTGCCTTACCGTTTTCAATGACGGTTGCATTGATCTCGTCGCCCATTAAGCAAACGCTGGTCCAATCGTACAAGCTTGCACGGAGGGTAACGCCGTCAATTTCGATATCTAAGTCAACGCCTTTCTTGTCGGTGAAGGGGTCGTATTCAAGGCTTCCTGTGAAGCATTCGATCATTGCGTATGGGTCGAACATGTCGCCGCCGTAGCCTACGCCGAAGAGCATGTCAACTCTGCATTCTCTGAGTGCGTCGCCGAAAGCGTCGCCTAAAGGTTCACTTGCCGTGAAGGTTAAGTGGCCTTCAAAGGGGGTGCCCTTAACGGCTTCGGTCCAGTTTGCCTTTAAGAACTCATAACCGTTTACGTAGAAGCCTGCGGCTGCGGGCTGACCAACGGTGATCTGAACTTCCCATTTGCCGCTTGCGATCTGTTCTGCGGTTAAAAGACCTTTTGCAACGGCTTCGTCGTAAGCCTGCTTGAATAAGTCCTTAGCACCTGTGGGGTCGTAACCGGTGATGGAAGCGATAGCCTCGTCCTTGGTTGCGAATTCTTTGCCTTCGCCTACCTGGTCAGCTAAGCCCCAGAAAGCAAGGATGGCGTCTTTGCCTTCCTCGGTTGCACGGTAAGATAAACCGGATTCGGGGTCGGCGATGATCATGCTGGAAAGCAATGATTTGGCAATACCGCTTGTTGGGCTTAATTGCTGGTTGAAGGATTGACGGTCAAGCGAGAAGGACAAAGCCTTACGGAAAGCTTCAATGGTCAAAACGGTCTTGTTTACGGAGTTGCCTGCGTTTACAGGTGCCGCACTCTTCTGGAGACCTTCCAAGGTTTCCATATCGGGGTTCATAACGAGGAACCAGGTGGATTCGCTGTCGTTGTAGTAAATGTATGGGCTGGTGATATAAGTTTCCATATCAGCAGCGGTGAGGCCGTAAGAGTCAAGCTGACCCTGTTCGAACATCTGAAGTCTGGTTGCGTCTTCGGTTACCTTCTTGAATACAACGCGGTCGGTCTGATAGGTGCCCTGAAGAGCAGCTTCATAGTAGCCGTGCCAGTGCTCGTTTCTTTCAAGAACGATCTGAGAGTCAGCAACGTAGGTCGTTAACTTGTAAGGACCAAAGCCAACGTAAGTATCCTTAGAGGTACCGTAGCTGCAGCTGTAAACGTCGCTGTCAGCGATGCATTTCTTATATGTTTCGGGGTGAACGAGGAAGAAGCTTGTGCAGAACTCTTTTCTTAAATAGAAGTTGTCTTCCATTGGGTTCTTCAATACTACTACAAGGTGGGTATCGTCTTTAGCGAAGAAACCAACGTTGCCTTCGTATTCCATTTCACCGTAGCTGTGGGTGTACATCCAATAGTTGGGCTCATAACCGGGACCCTCACCCCAAGCAGGGTTAGAGATGGTTGCGGTAAGTAAAGCCATAGATTCGTCGCTGAGTGCAACTTGGCCGTCAGCGTCGGTATCC
>JAFWAM010000185.1 GCA_017507595.1 Clostridia bacterium | reverse complement strand
AACGATGGGGAAGCCGGGGAGGCGTTTAGAAACCTCTTCCAAAATGTCGAAGCGAAGGGCAGGTGGTACGAGTACGCCCTTTTCGTTTAAGGTGCACTGCTCGGGCTTAAACTTGTAAGCGCCGTGAGAGGTGCCGATAGCGATGGCAAGGGAGTCAACGCCCGTGTATTTAACGAATTCTTCAACCTCTTCAGGACGGGTGTAGGAGCCTTCTGCATGGCTTACTTCGTCTTCGATACCGGCGAGGGTGCCCAATTCGCCTTCAACGGTAACGCCGTGTGCGTGGGCATAATCAACGACCTTTTTGGTCATTTCCATATTTTCTTTAAAAGGAAGTGAGGATCCGTCGATCATAACGGAAGTAAAGCCGCCGTCGATACAAGCCTTGCAGGTTTCAAAGTCGGGACCGTGGTCAAGGTGTAAAACGATGGGGATTTCAGGGCATTCCAAAACGGCAGCCTCAACAAGCTTAACAAGGTAGGTGTGGTTGGCGTAAGCCCTTGCGCCCTTGGATACCTGTAAGATAACGGGTGCTTTTTCTTCCTTGCAGGCTTCGGTGATGGCCTGAACGATTTCCATATTATTTACGTTGAAAGCGCCAATGGCGTAGCCGTTTTTATAAGCTTGCTCGAACATTTTTTTAGAGTTAACTAATGGCATAAAAACCTCCGATAAGTATTATTTGTATCAATTATACACCAAATGATTTTTCTTTGCAATATTTTTACACGCAAAATTGCCAAACATTGATTTTTTTTGATAAAACAAGGAAAAACCACCTTTCTGTCCTTCAAAAAAATCATATAAAAATCCTTGTCAAGGGGCAAAAAATAGTGTATAATAATCTAAACTGAATTGATGAGTTTTTCGGAGAGTAAGTTACCAAAGCCTTTACTTTTACATTGCGATACGTCCGCCTTGTAAGACAAACGGCCTGCTTTTTGTATGGAATTTTTCCGCCCGATACTCGTCGTGGCGGTTTTTTTATTGGAGGTATTTTTTTATGAAGCTTGGCGTTATTGGTATCGTTATTGAAAAGGACAGGACGGCTTCACTCAGCGTCCAGGCCCTTTTATCAAATTACGGACATCTTATTATGGGGCGCATGGGCGTGCCCGACCACGAAAGGGACGTTTACGTCATAAGCGTTATCGTCCGCGGCACCAATGAGGAAATTTCCGCCCTGACCGGCAAGCTTGGTCGCCTTAAAAACGTAAAGGTCAAATCGGCCGTTACCGACGAGGGCTGATAAAAATAATGCCCCTACTTAAATTAATAATAATAACACAGTATAAATAAAAGGAGAATTATTATGAAAAAACTATTATCCTTACTTCTTTGCGTCGTTACAGCATTCAGCCTTGCCCTTTTAGGCGGCTGCCAGGTATCCCGCACGGAGAAAAAAACGATCCTTATCGCCGCACCCGACGGGGCGCCCGCCCTTGCCGTGTACGAGCTTATGAAAAACGTAGACCATCTTGCGGGCTACCAAGTGGACTACAAGATAGTTTCCGGCGCGGCAAACATCGGCACCACCTTTGCAAGCGGCGAGGCAGATATTGCCGTCATGCCCGTAAACGTTGCGGTAAAGCTTTATAATAACGGCACCGACCTTAAGCTTTTAAGCGTAAACGTCTTCGGCGTTTTATATATGGTCGGCAAGACCCCGATCGCAACCCCAAACGATCTTATCGGCAAGGTTGTCGTAAACATCGGCCAGGGCGGCACACCCGATATTACCCTTAAGTTTATCCTTGAAGAAAACGACGTTCCCTACGAGATCAGCGACACCCCCGTTGAGGGCAAGGTTGCCTTAAAATACGTCAACGATGGGTCGGAGGTAATAGCTCTTCTTTCCGCCAACAAGGTTGACTACGGCGTCCTTGGTGAGCCTGCAGTTTCAGGCGCAGTCAAAAAGACGGGCGGTCAGATCGTTATGGACCTTCAATCGGTCTGGAGCGACCTCCTTGGCGAGGGCACCTTTACCCAGGCCGGCATCGTCGTAAATAAAGAGGTTTATAGCGATAACAGGCTTATAGCCGCACTTAATGAAAAATTAACTTCAAATATCGACTATTTATTTGAGGATGCAGAAAATATTTCTTCAGTTTTACAGGCCAACGGCAGCGCTTTGCAAATGCCCATTAACGAGGCCGTTCTGACAAGGTGCAACCTTAAGCACGCATCGTCCTTAAGCGTAAAGACCCAGCTTGAAAAATACTTTAACGCCATTTTACAAAGAAGCCCCAACTTT
>JAFWAM010000184.1 GCA_017507595.1 Clostridia bacterium | reverse complement strand
CGGGATTTTCGATATGGTTTGCATACCTCGCCAAAGGCGAGATATACAAACTCGATATGTGCTGACGCACTCGATATGCTTTTGCATTCCTCGCCAAAGGCGAGATATGTCAAAAGCGAAAGGGATTTATCTCATATCGAATTGACGCGTAGCGACAATATATCGAGCCCCGGCGGCTGGGGTTCCCCGAAGCGAAGAATGAGCTTTGGGGGTGCGCAGCATAGCGAAAGCATATCGAGTTCATCTTTCGTGAACATATTTCACGAAAGTGAATATATCGACAGAAGAAGCAGAAAGAGCAAGAATAGAAGGATTTATTTCCTTTTACTCTTGCTCTTTCTGCTTGTAATATGGGTTTGGGCTTAGCCCATTTGTATTTGACTAGTCAAATGCGATGCTCGCACTTTGTTAAAGGGACAATTTCTCCGCTAAGAACATCACCCGTTATATCTTCCGCTTTTTTATTATGGCTTTTTAAGGTTATTTTTTGCTCAGGAGCATGCCTACCCCTTTAAAGAATTTGCCGTTAAAAAGGGTGATAAGCCCCTCCGTCTGGCGGCGGGTGAGCTTGCCGAAAATCCCAATGGCGCGCATGGGGGTGTTGGCAACCATGGCAAGGTCGTTAAGCTTTTTAAAGTCCTTTTTCTTAAGGGCTTTTTTGTATTTTTTGGCAAAGACACGGCCGATTATTCTACCTAAAAGGCTCCTGCTGTATTTAAGGTCAAAAAAGCAGCTGTTTTCGCCTATTACGATGCGCTTTTTCTTGATAAAGACAAAATTCTCTTTAACGTAATCCCTCTTTAACAGGACGGAAAATTCCCCGTCGCTTACCTCCTCCACGCGGCCGCTTTCGTATGAGGGGAGCATCTTAACGTCCGGATAGGCAGTTGCTCCGTCGCCGTTTACGTGGGTGGATACGGCAAGGCGGATATCCTCGGATGACGACGCCACAAAGATTTTATAAAGTCCGCTTTCAACGGCAAAATCATTTTTCTCGCTGTTAAAGTACCTGAAGGTATACTTGTCAAAGGGGATGGTGACCTTTCTCGTTTCACCCGGCCTTAAGATGACCTTTTTAAAGCCCTTAAGCTCCTTTACGGGGCGATGGACGCGGCTTTCGGGCAGGGCAACGTACAGCTGGCATACCTCTGCGCCCACTCTGTCGCCAATATTTTTAAGGTTAAAGGTTACCCCGTTTTTGTCAACGCGGGCGGCAGAATACTCAAGCTCCGTATAAGAAAGGCCGTAGCCAAAGGGGAATAAAACCTCCTTTTTGGCCTTTTCAAAGTATCGGTATCCGACGTAAATGCCCTCTTTGTAAGGGATGGTAAAATCCTCGTCAAAATAGGCCTTGGTCGGCACTTGATCGTAAGATATGGGGAAGCTTTCCGAAAGCTTGCCCGACGGGCTTACCTTGCCCGACAAAACGTTTAAGATAGCGCGGCTGCCGCCCTGGCCCAAAAGGCCAGCGAAGATGATTCCGTCGCTGTCAAGTATGGGTGAAAGGTCCAGACAGCTGCCGTTTATGACCACGGCGACTACCTTCTTAAAAGCCGCCCTAACCGACCTATAGGCCGATATTTGGTTTTCAGGCAGGCTTATATCGTCGCGGTCGCGACCCTCGGACTCGCCGTATTCGTTAAGGCCCAAAAAGATAACGCAGGTATCGACCTTTTCTTTAAGGGCGGCAAGGTCTTCCTCAAAGCTCTTGAGCTTTTTCCCAAAACGGCAAAAGCCCTTTATGGGGTCTTCAACCGTAAGTCCGTCGCAGGGCAAAAGATCTATTATATTTTCCGTCTTATACGGGTTGACGAGGGAGGACCCGCAGCCCTGCATCCTCGTGTTAAAGACAAAGTCACCCACAAAGCCTACGGGGACGTGGGCGTTTAAGGGAAGCACCCCGTTGTTTTTCAGTAAAACGATACTTTCCTCCGCGCATCTTACGGCGGTTTTGTGGTTTTGCTCGTAATCGGCAAAGGGTGAAGGATTGCGGTTTTTTTCAAATTCGTCGGCAAGCTTTAATATCCTTGTCACGCTTTGGTCGATAAGCTCCTCCCTCGCCCGGCCCGCCTTGACTGCGGCGACAAGATCGGATATTCCGTATTTGGAGTAGGGCATGGACAGATCGCTTGACGCCTTCAGGCTTTCAACCCGGTTATTGGTGCCGCCCCAGTCGCTCATGACCACCCCGTCAAAGCCCCATTCGCCCCTTAAAATATCCTTTAAAAGATGGACGTTTTGGTCGGCATATTGGCCGTTAACGCGGTTATAGGCCGTCATTATGCATTTTGGGGAGCCTTCCTCCACGGCGATCTCAAAGGGGGTAAGATAAATTTCACGCAGGGTCCTTTCGTCAGCGACGGAGTCGGTTAAGGACCTTCTCGTTTCTCTGTTGTTAAGGGCAAAATGCTTTACGCAAGCCCCCGCGCCCTTTTTCTGGACGCCCTGTATATAGCTTGCCCCTAGTTTTCCCGCAAGGTAAGGGTCTTCCGAAAAATATTCAAAGTTACGGCCGTTTCTTGGGTTTCTTTTAATATTGATGCCCGGGCCCAAAAGGACGTCAACGCCTTGATTTAAGGCCTCCTCACCAAGGACGGTGCCCGCGTCATAAAGCCTGTCTACGCTCCAGCTGTTGGCAAGGGCCGACGCCGTTGGCAGGCAGGTTGATGGCTCACTTTGGTTAAGGGCGATCTTTTTGGTTTTGCACTCACACCTTAAGCCGTGGGGGCCGTCGGACATTTTAAAGGTGGGCAAGGACTGCCCCTCAATATCCTCCGTATGCCAAAAATCCTTGCCGACGAGAATGCGACATTTTTCTTCTACGGTTAAATTTTTCAATAAAAGGTCCAGGTCCATAAAGCCCCTCCACAAAAACATAAAATTATTGTAGCATAAATCTTGTTTTTTTACAATACCCACGCCAAAAAAAGAGGGGGCTTTTTCAAAAAAAGAAATTTTTTAATCCCTGTTGACATTTTTCTTTAAGGGAGTTATAATATTTTACGGACGTGGGCAAGGCTTACGGCACAAAACGTTAAGGAGAATTTTTATGGAAGAATCCGAATACAGATATGATACCCAACTGCTTATTGACGGCGTTGGTCTTGACGAAGATAAAATAAAGGACTACTTTAACGCAAACTTCAAGGGGGATTGTCTTCTCGTCGTCGGCGATGAGGAGCTTATAAAGATCCACTTCCACACCAACGAGCCCTGGGACGTTTTAAAATACTGCTCAACCCTTGGGGATATTTACGATATCGTAATAGAGGATATGTTCCGTCAGGCCCTGGGCCTTGACGGCTGATAAATAAAAGGGATAAAATAATGATACCGTTTAACCTTTCTTATTGGATATGCTTGTTTTTCGGGGCCGTGTGTCTTATTTTAAACAGGCCCTTTCTGGAAAAGAGTGAAAAAAACAAACCCCTTGGGGCGCTTTTATATAAAACCCTTGCATCCCTGTGCTTTATGATAATCGCCGCCCTTTGCCTTTTAAGCGAGGGCGTTACCCCATCAAAGTTCCACATTGTGGCGATAATCGGCTTATTGGCGGGCTTTTTGGGGGATATACTTCTTGCCCTCAGGCACGTTTATCCGCAAAAATACACCTTGTTTTTCGTGGTGGGTGCAGTCGTGTTTTTCCTTGAGCACGGGCTTTTCAGCGCCTATTTTATGTTTAGCGGCACCATAAACGCCCCCCTGACTGCCCTTATATTTGTACTTGGGTTTTCCGTTGTCACATATATCTTTGCCCATATGAACGTTGACGGCGGCAAGCTTAAGTTCGGCATTTACGTCTATATCGGCGCGGTTATATTAACCTGTGCAAACTTTATCACGGCCTTCGTGGTGGCAAAAACCTGGGCGACCGCCATGCTTGCGGTGGCAAGCATTCTCTTTGCCGCCAGCGACGTCATACTTTGCGCATACAACTTTGGCAGGGCAAAAAGCTTTAAAAATATGTACTTTATCCATTACCTGTATTATCCGGCTCAGGTTTTGATTGCCGTTTCCTTGCTGTTCTTTGGGTAAGGGTAAGCGCAAAACTCGCTATAAATTAAGCGTTAATCGGCCTATACGCCGACTTTTCCGCCTTTACGGGCGGATTTTTTATGCACCTTAAGGCCGTAAAAAAAGATGGACGTCTTTTTGCTTTGGGGCGGCAAAAGGCTTAAGAATATATAAAAATCCCGGCCACCCCCCCGCAAAGCAGTCAATTTTAGCAATTTTTATTAACAAAACGGCTTTTTAAACTACTTTTTACAATAAATTTGCTAATTTTAAGCAAAAACGCATTGACTTTACTTATTAAGTGAATTATAATAGTAATTGTGCGTGTACTATCACGCGTAAGTACGATCAAATAATTATCGGAGGATAAATTTTAATGAAAAAGATGACAATCGATGGCAACACCGCCGCCAGTCACGTAGCGTATGCTTTTTCCGAAGTAGCCGCTATTTATCCCATTACACCATCTTCTCCCATGGCAGAAGTTGCTGACGAATGGGCAACCGCAGGCAGGGTAAATATGTTCGGCCAGAAGCTTCGCCTTGCAGAAATGCAGTCCGAGGGCGGCGCAGCCGGCGCAGTACACGGTTCTTTAGCAGCCGGTGCTTTAACTGTTACCTACACGGCAAGCCAGGGTTTACTTCTTATGATTCCTAACATGTACAAGATCTCCGGCGAGCTTATGCCTACGGTTTTCCACGTAAGCGCCCGTGCTTTAGCAGCTCACTCACTCAACATTTTCGGCGACCATTCAGACGTAATGGCATGCCGTCAGACGGGCTTTGCTATGATCGCTTCCGGCTCCGTACAGGAGGTTATGGATTTAGGTCTTGTTGCACACCTTTCAACCTTAAAATCCAAGGTTCCTTTCTTACACTTCTTTGACGGCTTCAGAACCAGTCACGAGGTTTCCAAGATCGACGCCATTGAGTATGACGAAATGAAGGCCCTCGTTGACATGAAGGATATCGAGGACTTCCGCGCACGCGCACTCAACCCCGATCACCCCATCCAGAAGGGTACCGCACAGAACGCCGATACTTATTTCCAGAACAGAGAAACTGCCAATAAATATTACGAAGCAACCCCCGCCATCGTTCAGAAGATGATGGACAAGGTCAACAAGCTTACGGGCAGAAATTACCACCTCTTCGACTACGTTGGCGCACCCGACGCTGAAGAAGTTATCGTTATCATGGGCAGCGGTGCAGACGCCGTTGAAGAAACCATCAACAAGCTCAACGCCGAAGGTCACAAGTACGGCTTATTAAAGGTACGCTTATACAGACCTTTCGCAACCAAGGCTTTCTTGAAGGCCCTCCCCAAGACAACCAAGAAGATCGCCGTTTTAGACAGGACGAAAGAGCCCGGCTCCTTAGGCGAACCTTTATACCTCGACGTATGTACTGCTTTATTTGACGCTAAGCGTCGCATCACCGTCGTTGGCGGCAGATACGGCTTAGGCTCCAAGGAATTCAATCCTTCCATGATCCTTTCCGTATACAAGAACTTAGAGCAGGCTAAGCCAATGAACCACTTCACCGTTGGTATTCACGACGATATCACCAACACCTCATTGGATTTCTCAACCCAGTACAACGCAGCACCCTTAGGGACAGTTTCCTGCAAGTTCTACGGTCTTGGCTCTGACGGTACGGTCGGCGCTAACAAGAACTCCATCAAGATCATCGGTGACCACACTGACAAATACGTTCAGGGTTACTTCTTCTACGACTCCAAAAAGTCCGGCGGTATCACCGTATCCCACTTACGCTTTGGCGATACGCCCATTCAGTCATCATACCTTATTGACGCCGCTGACTTTATCGCTTGCCACAACCCCTCTTACGTAACCCGTTACGACATGGTTACCGACTTAAAGGAAGGCGGCAAGTTCCTCCTCAACTGCGCTTGGGACACTATGGAATCCCTTTCAGAGCATCTCCCCGCAACCATGAAGCAGCTCCTCGCTAAAAAGAATGCAGAGCTTTACGTTATCGACGCTTTAGACGTTGCAGTAAAGGCCGGCAGCCCCAAGAGCCAGAACATGGTTTTACAGGCAGCATTCTTTAACATTGCCAATATTATTCCTTACGCCGACGCAGAAGTTTACATGAAGGAAAAGGTTAAATCAACCTACGGCAAGAAGGGTGACGCAGTCGTTAAGGCAAACTGTGACGCTATCGACGCTGCTATCGCTTCCTTAAAGAAGATAAACGTTCCCGCAGAATGGGCTAACGCCACCACCGGCGCACAGGCACCCGCTCTTGCTGACGACAAGTACTTCCAGGAAGTCGTTCATCCCATCATCGCTTTACAGGGCGATAAGCTTCCTACATCTAAATTTAACGCTGACGGCTCCGTTCCTACCGGCACCACCAAGTTTGAAAAACGCGGCGTTGCAGTAAAGGTTCCACAGTGGATCCCCGAAAATTGTATCCAGTGTAACCAATGCGCCTTCGTATGCCCCCACGCATGTCTCCGTCCCGCCCTCAACGAGGTCGGTACAGAAAAGCCCGCAACTTACGCTACCCGTCCCGCTATGCAGCTTAAGGGTCTTGAGTACAGAATGCAGGTTTCACCCTTAGACTGTATGGGTTGCGGTGTTTGCGCAAACGTTTGCCCCGCTAAGGAAAAGGCCCTCGTTATGGTACCCTTCGAACAGGCTGTTGAGGCTGAAGGCAACAACTATGAATTCTCCGAAAGCCTTCCCGAGGTTGACACCTCTGCAGTTAAGCCCACCACAGTTAAGGGTAGCCAGTTCAACAAGCCCTTATTTGAGTTCTCCGGCGCTTGCGCAGGCTGCGGCGAAACACCTTATATTAAGGTTATCACCCAGATGTTCGGCGACAGAATGGTAGTTGCAAACGCAACGGGCTGCTCTTCAATCTACGGCGGCAGCTCCCCAACGTGTCCTTACACCACCAATAAGGAAGGCAAGGGTCCCGCTTGGGCAAACAGCTTGTTTGAAGACAACGCAGAATTCGGTTACGGTATGAACCTTGCTTACGGCCAGCGCCGTGCTGCACTTGCTCAGACCATCGAAAAGGCTATCGAGCTTGGCGCTAAAGGCAAGCTTAAAGCCGCTTTAACCGAATGGCTTGAAAACAGAAAGTCTGCAGAGATCACAAAGAACCTTTCTAAAGTAATCATTGAGCTTTTACCTGCCGCTATCAAGGCCGCAAGGGGCGAGCTTAAGTTGACCCTTACCAAGATTGCCGATCAAAAGGATTGCCTCATCAAGAAATCCATCTGGATCTTCGGTGGCGACGGCTGGGCATACGATATCGGTTACGGCGGTCTTGACCACGTACTCGCTATGGGCGAAGACGTAAACATCCTCGTTCTCGATACCGAAGTTTACTCCAACACGGGCGGTCAGGCTTCAAAGGCTACCCCAACGGGTGCTATTGCCAAGTTCGCTGCCGGCGGTAAGAGGGTTAAGAAGAAAGACCTTGGTATGATCGCAATGAGCTACGGCTACGTTTACGTTGCACAGTGCGCAATGGGCGCTAACAAGCAGCAGTTCCTGAACGCTATCGTTGAAGCTGAAAGCTACGACGGACCTTCACTTCTCATCTGCTACGCACCCTGCATCAACCACGGTATCAATATGTCCATGACTCAGGCCGAAGAAAAGAAGGCTGTTGACTCAGGATACTGGCACTTATACAGATACAATCCTGCTCTTATCGGACAGGCAAATCCCTTCAAGCTTGACTCTAAGGATCCAACCTTAAGCTATCAGGACTTCCTTTTAGGCGAAACCCGTTACGCTTCCTTAAAGAAGGCTCAGCCCGAGCTTGCAACACAGCTCTTTGAAAGGGCAGAAGAAGAAAACAACGAACGTCTTAACAAGTATAAAAATCTTGCTAACAAGTAATTTTCTTCTTTAGAAAATCAGCAAAAACCCTGCTATAGGTCGATTATCGCCCTTTAGCAGGGCTTTTTATTTATTTTTTGTCCCATTTGTTGACAAGATCTATCCGGGTGTGGTATATTTATTTTATCAAAGGATGGGTTCGTCCTTTTCTTTAGCGGCGCGCAAAAACAACGGGCGCATTGGGGGGGTAGGTGTGAAAGTTAACCGAAAGCTTCTGGTCGCGGCGGCTTGTTCTTACGCCGTCCTTTTGGTGTGGATAATTACCTTCAAGATAAACAACCCGACGGTGGTGTCCGATTGCTAT